>JAYSXU010000906.1:0-7194 GCA_043716965.1 Fimbriiglobus sp. | reverse complement strand
CAAGTTCGGTCGGCCTTCTTGAATTTTGGGTAGCACATCGACTGGAATTCCCAACCGCTGGAAGAAGGCTGCCGTTCCCGCCGTGGCGAGCAGCTTGTAGCCCATGTCGGTGAACTGTTTCGCAATTGGGGCGATTAGGGCTTTGTCGTTCCCGGCCACGGAGATGAAGATCGTCCCCTTCACCGGCAACGGGGCGGAGGCGGCCATTTGCGTTTTGGCAAAGGCCATCGCCAAGTCCTTGTCGATGCCCATCACTTCGCCGGTCGATTTCATCTCCGGGCCGAGCAAGATTTCGCTGCCGGGGAACTTGTTGAACGGGAAGACGCTTTCCTTGATCGAGTAGTGCGTCGGCACGACCTCGTCCCGCACGCCCAACTCGTCGAGCGTTTTGCCGACCATGACCAGGGCCGCAAGCCGGGCCAGTTGAACGCCGGTGGCCTTCGAGACGAACGGGATCGTGCGGCTGGCGCGCGGGTTGGCTTCGAGGATGTAAATCTGGGGCGGCTCGCTCGTCGTGCCGTCCGGACGGAGGCCGGTGACCGCGAACTGGATGTTCATCAGTCCGCGAACCTGGAGCCGCGCCGCGAGCTTGCGGGTGAGGGCTTTGATCTCGTCGATGACTTCGGCGGGTAAGCTGTGTGGCGGGATGACACATGCCGAATCACCGGAGTGGATGCCCGCTTCTTCGATGTGCTGCATCACGCCGCCGATGACTGTGCGGGTGCCGTCGCTCAGGCAATCGACATCGACTTCTGTGGCGTTTTCGAGGAAGAGGTCGAACAGCACCGGCTTGCCCGGCGACACTTCTAGCGCCCGCGTGATGTACCGCGACAGCCCCTCTTCGTCGAAGACGATTTCCATCGCCCGCCCGCCCAGGACGAAGCTCGGTCGCAACAACATCGGGTAGCCGATGCCGTGCGAGATGCTGAGGGCGCCTTGCAGGTCGAACGCGGTGCCGTTGGCCGGTTGCTTCAGCCCGAGTTCGGTGGCGACTTTGGAGAACCGCGCCCGGTCTTCGGCAATGTCGATGCTCTCCACGCTGGTGCCGATGATCTTGACGCCGTTGTTTTCGAGGGCCTTAGCCAAGTTCAACGGCGTCTGCCCGCCGAACTGCACGATCACGCCATCGGGCTTCATGCGGTCGTGGATGTTCATCACGTCTTCGACCGTGAGCGGCTCGAAGAACAGGTGGTCGCTGGTGTCGTAGTCGGTGCTCACGGTCTCCGGGTTGGAGTTCACCATGATGACTTCGTAGCCGTTGGCCCGCAGCGCAACGGCGGCTTGTACACAGCAGTAATCGAACTCAATCCCCTGCCCGATGCGGTTCGGCCCGCCGCCCAGGATCATGATGCGTGGCTTGCCGCTGAACGGCAGCACTTCGTCTTCGACGACGGGGCCGTTCGGCGTCATCATTGGGGATTCGTAGGTGCTGTAGTAGTACGGCGTGAACGCCTCAAACTCGGCGGCACAGGTATCGACGGACTTGTACACCGCGATGATGCCCATCGCCTTGCGGACCTTGCGCAGTTCCCCTTCGGATGAGTTCAGCAACGTAGCAAGTTGGCGATCGACGAAACCGTGCTGCTTCGCTTTCAGCATCATCTCGGGCGTCAGGGTTTCGAGCTTGCCCAGTGCGCGGATTTCGTCTTCGACCTTCACCAAGTCTTCGATGTTGCGCAAGAACCACGGGTCGATCTTGGTGCGCTGAAAAATCTGCTCCACGGTCATGCCGTACTTCAACGCATAGCGGATGTGCCAGATGCGTTCCCAGTTCGGCGTCATCAGCTTGCGGATCACTTCTTCGAGCGGCGGCTGATCTGGCTTGCCCCACTTGTCTTCCCGGTCACACCCCAGACCGAAGCGGTTGACTTCGAGGCCGCGTAAGGCTTTTTGCAAGGACTCCTTGAAGGTGCGGCCAATCGCCATCGTCTCGCCGACGGATTTCATTTGCGTGGTCAGCGTGGTGTCGGCACCGGGGAACTTCTCGAAGTTGAAGCGGGGTATTTTCGTGACGACGTAGTCGATGCTCGGCTCGAAACTCGCCGGGGTAGTCCGGGTGATGTCGTTCTTCAACTCGTCGAGTGTGTAACCCACCGCTAGCTTCGCCGCGATCTTGGCGATCGGGAACCCGGTGGCTTTGGAGGCGAGTGCCGACGACCGGCTGACACGCGGGTTCATCTCGATCACGATCATCCGCCCGTCGGCAGGGTTGATCGCAAACTGGATGTTCGAGCCGCCAGTTTCCACGCCGATTTCCCGGATGATCGCTTTCGCCTGGTCGCGCATCAACTGGTATTCTTTGTCGCTGAGCGTCTGGGCCGGGGCCACCGTGATGCTGTCCCCGGTGTGGACGCCCATCGGGTCGAGGTTCTCGATTGAGCAGACGATGATGACGTTGTCCGCCTTGTCCCGGATGACTTCGAGTTCGTACTCCTTCCAGCCGATGACCGATTCTTCAACCAGCACTTCCCCGACCGGACTGAGTTCGAGACCCAACGAAATGAGCGTGCGGAACTCCTCGCGGTTGTACGCAATCCCGCCACCCGTACCGCCCATCGTGAAACTGGGCCGCAACACGCACGGCAAGCCGATCTGTTCCAGGATCAATTCGGTGTCGCTGTTGCGGCGGGCGACGACGCTTTTCGGCACGTTGATGCCGATCTTCACCACGGCGTCCTTGAACTTCTGGCGGTCCTCGGCTTTGTCAATCACGTCGTGCCGCGCGCCGATCATCTCGACGTTATACTTGGCCAACACGCCATGCTTGTGCAGGTCCATCGCGGTGTTCAACCCGGTCTGCCCGCCGAGCGTTGGGAGCAGCGCGTCCGGGCGTTCTTTGGCGATGATCTTTTCGACGATTTGCCACGTAATCGGTTCAATATAGGTCCGGTCGGCGGTCTCCGGGTCGGTCATGATGGTGGCCGGGTTGGAGTTCACCAGCACAACGGAATAGCCTTCTTCCCGCAACGCCTTGCACGCCTGGGTTCCCGAGTAGTCGAACTCGCACGCTTGCCCGATGATGATCGGCCCGGACCCGATGAGCAAAATCTTGTGGATGTCAGTACGCTTCGGCATGGCAAAAAGGGTCTCTCACAAGGGTCGCACGGCATCTCGGTCGTAGCAAATCTCGCATATCTTATGGCTGCGTTCCGACCTGCCAACCGGTTGGGAGTTGGGAATGTCTCGCATCCTACGACCGCGATCGACACGATCAGAAATGCCAAACTCCGGTGCGCCATCTACTTCTCCGTTTTCCAGTAGCGGTGTTGAGGAGAGATTTCTGACACAAGCGAGAGTAGAATCAAATCAGGTGTGGCGGATCGACTTCAGGCGCAGTTACCGTGTGGGGGAATAACTATGACGATCATCACCGGGATTTTTCGCAACGGTCGCGTGGAGTTGGACGGTCCCGTTCCGGATTGGGCGGAGGGGTCTACGGTGACCGTGACGAAACCCGAAACCGCAGCAGACGACATCGACATCACCGGCGATAGCCCCGAAGCCATTGCCGCCTGGATCGCGTGGTTCGACAAATTGCACGCCTCACTCGGGGAATCGACATTCCCTGAGGAATTGGACCGAGTGCTTGCTGATGCTAAGGCGGAAGAACTCGCCGACTGGGACAGTAGCAATCAACGGGGAGTAATTTTCCCGTGAAACGCCGCTATCTCCTCGATACCAATGCAGTAACGGACCTGATTTTCCACCTCTACGGAGTCCATGAACGTGCCGTGGAAATGCAAAAATTAGGCATGAGGATCGGTACTTGTCCGCCGGTGATTGGTGAACTGTACTTTGGTCTTGAACTCAGTTCCACACGCGATCGAAACCTCGCGGCCATAGAAACCGGGCTGCGAGCAATCTCGATTTGGCCGTTTCATCGAGAAGAAGCGATTATCTTCGGTCGGCTTCGTGCGGACTTAAAACGGAGAGGCAGACCCATGCAAGTCGTGGACATCCAGCTTGCGGCGGTTGCGATGTCGCTTGGTTCCTGCACAGTCGTGACGGCTGATTCTGACTTGAGTGCCATCCCTGGGCTGAGTGTTGAAAACTGGCGCAGCTCGTAAGGAGCAACGGTTTTGTATCGTGCATAATCCGGTCTGTCATTCCCCTTGTTCTCTCGGCTATTATGCACTTGTTCTGGGGCGGGTTCGACTGGCTAACCAAGAGGGTAACCGATGCGTGCGTTTGGATTATTGGTGCTGATTCTCGGCGCGGGAATACTTCCCGTTGGGGCGGACGACGAGAAGACTTACGAGATCAAACTCAAGCCCGAGGCGGCTGGCGATCGGATCAACGTGACGAAGTCGGACGTGTCCAAAAACTCCGCGATCATTGACGTGATGGGGCAGAAGAACGAGAACGTGGAGAAGAAAACGGTGAAGTTCAGCTACACCGAAGAGTTGCTGGAACGGGATGTCAAAGCGAAGGTTTCGACGAAACTGAAACGCAGCTATACCCAAGCCGAGAAGACCGTCGATGGCGCGAAAACCAAGTTCAGCTACCTCGACAAAACCGTGCTGATCGTGCGGGTCGATGGCAAGTTCACTTTCACCGTGGACGGCGACGAACTGGACGACGACGAAGCCGAAGACTTGAACGAAGAGTTCAACAAGAAGGACGAAGTGCCACTGCACGACGAAGACCTGCTGCCGAAGAAGCCCGTGAAAATCGGCGAAACGTGGGTCGTCGATACCGCGATGGTTGTGAAAAGCTTCGAGAGCGTGGTGCCATTTACGTTGGACGTGGAGAAGTCGAAAGTCGTGGGCAAGTTGCTGAAAGTTTACCAGAAAGACGACAAGGAGTTCGGCACGATCGAAATGAACGTGACCCTGGTCGTCAAAGAGTTCAAGCTCGACGGCCAAGAGATCGAGTTGAAACCGGGCAGCACGATGGTGATTACCTCGATTACCGAGCAATGTATCGACGGCACGTCCCACGCTTTGAACGAAAAATCGACGATTAAGATGGACCTGACCGGGGAGATTCCCAACGGCACCCTGAAGATCGGGGCGTCCGCAGAACTCACGAAAACGGTCGAGGACATCGGCAAGAAATAACCCAGACTTGAGGGGATTTTCACCGAACCCGCGACTTTGGTCGCGGGTTCTTTTTTTGCTCTCATCGACGTTGACACCATTCGTGTGGCGGTTATATATCCCGACCTTCATCGACTGATCCAAGCAGGTTAATGCCTGGCGACAGTTGAGGAACAGAACACCAACCCAACCCAGGTTACCTGATGTCCGGTTCTTCAACCGATGCAACGACCACGGTGGCGGAACTGAAAGATCAGATGCGGCGGTTTGCGGAAGCTCGGGGTTGGGAGCCGTATCACAGCCCCAAAAATCTCGTGATGGCATTGGCCAGCGAAGTGGGTGAGCTGTGTGACATCTTCCGGTGGCTGACGCCGGACGAAAGCCGAACGGTTGTGATGAGCGAAACAACCCGGACGGCGATTGCGGATGAATTGGCCGATGTCACGAACATCATCGTCCTACTCAGTCTGCACACCGGGATCGACCTGACGGCTGCGGTTACGGCGAAGATGGTGAAGAACGAACGAAAGTATCCGGCAGGCTTGGGGTCGAGTGTTGCCGGACTGAATACGCCTACCGGCTAGCTGCGAACGACGGCAAGTGGGTCGTCTGGCTTGGCGTGATCCAATGGGGGTTGGGTCACGCCAAGTCGGTGGGGATACATCCTTAAAGTTGTGGGGGGGATCGTACTATGCGATCACGACGATTGATTTATCCCGGTGCGATATTCTCGCTCGCGGCAATGACTGTGGCCGTCGCGCTGACGGCGAACGGGCAAGAAGGCACCGTCGCGGAGCCGAAGTATTACCAGGGGAAGGTGTCGCCGCCGCCGCCGGGTTTGTTCAACAATGGGGGGGCGCGCCCACCCGCGCAAAACCCCAATCTGAGCTACCCTGCTCCAAGCGTTCCGACGCCAAGTTACCCCGCACCTAGCCCAACACCCCCGGCCGTGAGCAATCCACCGGCGTCGAACTACCCGTCGAATTTCACCTTGCCCGCTGGCCAACTCCAACCGAACCGAACGGCGGCCAGCCCGCAACGGTTGACGCAGCCAGTTGTCGCGGGTCCAGAAGGGGTGCGGCAAGCGAGCGCGTCGGAGCCGGGCGGCACGCCGCCTTTCTTCACGACACCCAAAACGCCACTGGCGCCCTCGTTGGCCCCGCCAAGTGTCAACGTCGAAGCGCCGGTGATGCCGGACCCTAAAGTGCTGTCAAACGCCACGCCGGGTCCGTTCAATCCGGAGATCCCAGCGCCGGCGCCGGTTGCCGCTGAACAGCCCACTGTCAACGGGGTGACACCGACGAATCCGCAACCCGTGTTGCCGACCGTTCAACCCGGTGGCCCGGCGCCATTGGTTGCGAAACCCACGACAGTGGCGCCGCCGAAATCGGCGTTCCAAGAACAGCCGGCCACACTGCCGAACAGTATCGCCCCGAACACAGCAGCGTTCCCGTCGCGGCAAGCCCCGAACATCACAATTGAAGCTCTTGCCCCCGAAGCGATCGGTGTGGGGCAATCGTTGAGCTACGAATTAGTTGTTCGCAACGTGGGAACCGCCGCCGTGACGAACGTCCGCATCGAAGACGAGTTGCCGACCCGAACGCAATTCCTCGGCAGCGAACCCGCCGCCGAGACGGCCGGGGACCGCTTGTCTTGGACCATTGGAACGATGGAAGCCGGCACGGAAAAACGCATCAAGGTCACGGTGAAACCGCTCGAAGAAGGTGAAATTCGTAGCCGGGCCACGGTCAGTTTTAGTTCCACCGTGGAAGCCCGGTTGAAAGTGACCCGACCGAAAATCACTGTGGCGATGACGGGACCGGAGACGACTCGGGTCGGTGAAAAAGTTCCGTTCCAAATCAAGCTCGCAAACACCGGCACCGGCACGGCGGGGCGGATTCTGCTCAAAGCGCAGTTCAGTGACGGCTTGCTGCACTCGCAAGGCCAGATCATCGAAGCCGAGTTGGCGAACTTGCCGGCCGGCCAGACGAAGACGTTGAACCTCGAAGTCACGGCCGGCAAGTCGGGCACCCAAGCCTGCGTGGTGACCGCCATCGCGGACGGGATCCAAACCGAAACCGCGAAGTCGAGCGTGACGTTGGTGGAGCCGATGCTGACCATCAAGCAAGCCGGTCCGGCCCGCTGCCTCGTGAAG
>JAYSXU010000905.1:0-7203 GCA_043716965.1 Fimbriiglobus sp. | reverse complement strand
GGACATTGTTGGCGTACCTGGACGACACACTACCTGCGGATCAAGCACGGGAAATTGGCTTGAAGGTCGCGGAAAATCCGTCCACGCAAGAACTGATTGATCGGATCAAACGGATGACCCGGAAGCGGGGACTCGCAACGCCACCGTCTGGTCCGGCGGGGAGTGCCTCGGATGCGAACACGGTTGCCGAATACCTGAACGACACACTTCCGCCGGAATCGGTGGCAGCATTTGAAGAAACGTGTCTGGAGAATGATGTTTATCTCGCGGAGGTCGCGGCGTGCCATCAGATTTTGACGTTGGTGCTGTGCGAACAAATTCCGGTGCCGCCGTTGGCGCGTCGGCGAATGTACGAACTGGTGAAGGGGCAAGAATCGTTACCCAACCGCAAGCCGGGTAACACCATTCCGATCGGTGGCGTTCGGGACGACAACAAGCCGACGTTCGATGACGCGGACGACGCGCCGTTTTTGATGGGGATGTCCGCCTTTTCCCGTACCGATTCCTCGCTGCAACGATTCGCCAAGATTTTGCTGATATTGGGATTAATGGCGATGCTAGCGGTCGCAGGCTACCTGGCGTGGCCAAGTGGTCCGACGGCTCCGCGTGATACTCTTACGCTCAGTACGATTCCTTCAACGCCCGCCAGTGTGGCACCTGAGACCAAATCCACCACTCTGCCGGAACCCGAAATAACCAAACCCGATGGCGTGCCCGCGCCCGATGGCCTGTTACCGAAACCCGAACCGATTCCCATTCCGAATGATCCTTTACCCCCGATCGAAGACGGTGGTAAGAAACCCACGGCGCCGGTTGCGCGAATTGATCGGGTCATGATCGGCAAATTGGAGAAGAAGGAACCGGCGGCCATCGTCGTGCGGAAATCACCGACAAGCCCGTTGTATCAACGGGTGATGCTCGACGAACCTGCAATTATCACAACCGACCCGCTCGTCTGTTTGCCGGGTTATAAAGCGATGCTGCGGTGTGAAAGCGATGTCGTCATTGAGATGTGGGGCAACTTACCTGATTTGTTCTCAACCCCGATACCGCTTCTCGCAGCATCACTCACGCCGACGTTGCCCCACGACGGCTTCGATGCGGATTTCACACTTCGCGCCGGTCGGTTTTATCTGAGTACCAAACGCCCAACGGGTGCGAAAGTTCGGCTCCGGTTCCGCACGGAAACCTGGGACTTAGTTTTGCCAGACGACAAGTCCGAAGTGGCCATTGAAGTGACACACGAGTTGACGCCGGGGGCAATAGTGTCACAACCCAAGACGAGTGTCGGGCTGTACGTCCTGTTTGGAACCGTCACCAATCTTGGCGTGTCGAAAAAACCAATGGTGATGGCGAAAGGCGAAGAAGTGTACTGGGATAGCACTACCAATACCACCCGGTTGCGGATTCACAATGACGCCAAGATCAAGGAAGCCCGCGTCGCCTATTGGTCGAAGTTCCCGGTGTACGTGGATGCAGCTAGGGCGAATGCCACACTCGCCACGTTGAACGGCTTTGCAAAATCACTCGTCGATCCGCAGCGTGTGCGGGCCACGTTCGATGAAGCCCTTCAGGCCAAGCCGGACGCACCGATGCAACAAACAACGACAAGTGCGAGGATCGCGGTCCAGATGTTCGGCAGCCTGGGCGAACTGACCGGACTTGCAGACTGCTTAAGTGATCCGAACCGACCCGTAGTGCGCGAAACCGCAATCGAAGCACTTCGAGCTGCGTTCGCAGGAGACGCAACCTTGCCGGATCAATTCCGATTTGTGCTGATCGAAAAATTGCGAATGGGCGAAGACCAAGCCGATGCCACCATGCGATGGTTACGCGGGATCAATGCCGACGAACGTCAAGACGGAGACACACTCGATCGGCTCGTTAAAGGACTCAGCGCTGATGAGGTGACCGTGCGGGAACTGAGCTACAACGTGCTGCTTTCTTACGTTGACGTGAAAGAGGCAGCGAACCGTAATTTGCTCACCTACGACGCGGGTGCTGCCCTAGAAAATCGAGCCGCTGTTGTTGCGGCATGGTCACGGAAGTGCGAAGAACTGAAAAAGAAGCTTCTGGACTCGCCGACACCGTAGCTCGTGTACGTTATGTCTGGCGCAGCCAAATCACGCCAATTGCGGGTCGAGACCGGCCCGCAAATCGTTGACTTCCATTTCCACAGTTCGTTGCCCGTTCCATTCGTTCAGCTTGGGTGTGAAGACCAAGCAACAATTCCCGTTCTCGGACATCAGTTCCTCAAGCCGGTCGCCCATGCCGAATGCGACGGCACGCATCAGCGTGTCGCCTTGGCGAATGCGGAACGACAGGTGTCGTTCTTCCTTGCCGATGCGTCGCGGTGTGCCTTCTACTTTTAGCCCGGTCGCCAAAAAACGTGGGCGGGGGTTCTCCGCACCGTAGGGTTCCAACCGATCCAGGTCTTTTAACAAACTGAACGTCAACGCGGAGAGCGGCACTTCGGCTTCGAGGCGTAGCATCGGTTTCGGGAGTTGCCCGTTGAAGTGTTCCGAGACGTAGCTTGAAAACTTTGCCCGAAGCGCATCAATATTAACGGGCAACACCTTGAACCCCGCCGCTGCCGCGTGCCCACCGTGTGTGAGAAGTTCGGAATCGCAGGCTTGCAAAGCGAGGTGCAAAGGGAACCCCGCCACGGAACGTCCGGAACCCGTTGAAGGGCTACCGTCTTCTTTCTCCGCGATCACCAACGTTGGCTTTCCGTAATGATCGACCAACCGTGACGCCACAATGCCCACGACACCGGCGTGCCACTCCGGTGCGGAAACCACAAGGCACGCATCGTGGTGGTACCCCTGGGCTTCGACGATGTCTTTCGCTTGCTGGGTGATCCGCCGTTCAAGGCCCTGCCTCTGGGTGTTCAAATTTTCGAGATACTCCGCCAGTTCCCGCGCCCGAATGGGGTTGTCCGTGGTGAGCAGTTCCACGACCAATCGGGCACACTCCAACCGGCCCGCCGCGTTCAATCGTGGCCCCAGTTTGAAGCCAATGTCTTCGGCCTTCAACGCAACATTGGGTTTCAACCCTGCCGCTTCGATCAAGGCTTTCAAACCGGGGGAAGGGTGCTTTGTGATCCGCTCCAAACCGTGCCTAACGAAGACGCGGTTTTCGTCCAGTAGAGGTACAACATCCGCCACAATTCCCATCGCAGCTAGGCCAAGTGTGTCGAGCAGGAAATCGCGGAACTTCGGCGCGACTTTTTCGCTGCCGCTCGCTCGTTGGGCGATGGCCCATGCTAATTTGAATGCGACACCCGCACCGGATAAGCCGTCGTGCGGATAAGTCGAACCGGGCAGTTGCGGATGAACAAGCACGTCCGCAACCGGCAACCGTTCTTTCATCACGTGGTGGTCGGTAATAATCAACGCTAGGTTCAGCCGCTTCGCTTCCTCGGCTTCCTCCAAACTCGCAATGCCGCAATCGACAGTGATGATGAGTTCGACACCCGTCCCGGCTAGTTCGCGGATGGCGTCGCAGTTGAGGCCGTATCCTTCGTCGATCCGGTTGGGGACGTAGAATTCCGCCTTCGCGCCGAGCAGTCGAAAGAGTTTGAGCAGAATCGCGGTGCCGGTCGTGCCATCGACATCGTAGTCGCCGTAGACACAAATCTTCCGCCCGTCGGCTACTGCCCGTGCAACGAAATCGGCGGCGGCGTCGATGCCGGGGAGTAGTTGCGGCGCGTGCAGCGCCGTCATCGGGCTGTCCAGAAACAACCTCGCCGCCGCGTGATCCGTGATCCGGCGGTTCACCAACAGTTGCGCGACCACCGGGGATATCCGCAACGACCGGGCCAGGTCCGCGACCGCCTGCGAGTCGTGTGCAAGCAGGTTCCAGCTTTTAATGACGGCGGGCAAATCTCACTCCCAGTCGTGGATCCAGGTGCGAACCAGGCTCGCCATTAACGCGACAAAATTCATACGCTGCAACCCCAACTGTAAAGCACGCAGTGTGTTCCTCTCGTTTTTGCATTCCCGGCGAACCGGCGATATCAGTCGCCTGGTTGATAACCTTCCGCTTGCGAGTGATTAGCCACACAAAACAAGTTGACGGGGTACAAACTGATCTCCTGCTTGTGGTTGACCACCCAGGCGACTACGTCGCCGGTTCGCCGGGAACAAGTAGTCAACAATGCCCGTTCGCCAAAACCCAAAGGCACCTTCGGTATACGGCGAATGGAAACAGGCGATCGCAGTCACGAAATGCAGGTAGAATCGACCCACGTCATACGTAAGGTCTACGTGTTTTGAATCGTAGAGCTGGAGTTTCGGGCTTATCTGGTGCGGTCGTCTCCAATTTTCTTGGATCGGGAAAGTTTTGGTCAAGTGGTGTGGAGTCTCCATTTTGGGTCTGTCGATAATCACGATGACTTCGGTCCCGTGCCACTTGTCTATGGGTGACGCGGGAAGGGACGGTTCCGAAGCACATGTCAGGCCGGAGCATCGCGGTTGCGACTTCGTTGATCCCGAGGCCAAGGATTCCCGCGCATCGTTTGTTGTGGAGGTTGCATCCTATGAACACAGCGTTACTTTTGATGAGTTCAGCATGGATTGCTGGCTCGGACCCCGGTTGTACGCTGCCGTGTGCCGTACCGGCTATGGCGTCATGCGATCCGTGTGCAGCGGGACCGGGTTTGTTTGCTCGGCTAAAAGCCCGCTTGCCGTCTCCTGGCTGTGGGGCACCCTGTGGTGCTCCCCTGATTAGTCGTCCGCTCTTCGCCCATTCTTCGGCCGCCGCATGTGACCCTTGTGCGTCGTCTAGCCCCGGCTTGCTTGCCAAGTTGAAAGCGAAGTTTGCCGCACCAGCTTGTGTTTCGGCGTCACCGTGTTCGACCTCGTCGGCCTGTGCTTCCTATGCGTCATGCGGCAGCATCGTAATGGGTGCGGCACCAGTCACGAGTGGTTGTGCGTTACCACCCGTTCCCGGCACAGTGGCCCCGGCACCACCGATTGAAGCTCCGAAGGAAATGCCCAAGCCAGCCGCCGAGCCAGCGAAGGATGCGGCCCCGAAAACCTCTTCGATCAAGATTCCATCAGTTGTAGTTCCCACGACAAGCATCCCGGTTGCACCCACGGTCGGAGGAACCCGAACGTCGTTCTAGTTGAATGATTGACCGATCGAATCCCGTAAAACCGACCGCAGTGGAGAATTCCGTGCGGTCGGTTTTGCTTTTCTGTCTGTTTTCAGCACAACAAGAAATGTGGTTTTGTTCGGGGTCATTCTTGCTCGCAGGATGCCACTGAGTGCCACTCGTTCAATCAAGCTGACGACACGCAGGGAGCGCGTTATGAGTACCGGGGCACCCGGCGCTGACGGAGATTTCGCGCACAAGATTGCGAAGCTCGTCGAAGAAAAAGGCTGGAACCAGGAAGATTTTGCCCGAATTTCAAACCTGAACCGACACACCGTTCGGCAAATTCTGAACGGCGGCCCGGAACGACGATTGCGGAACGCGACCGTCAGCCAGTGTGCCGAGGCGTTCGGGTTAACCGTCAATGAACTGCGGACTTTGCCACTCGACCGCTTGTTGATGCGCGTTCATGGCAAAGCCCCTGCCGACGAAGAAGCGCTCAAGCGGCTCCACGCCCAGGCGGCACTCCCCGAGTTCGTGAGTTGGCTGAACCGCAACCCGGAACGGGCGACGGATCTTCGCTCCGATGAAATCCACGAACTACTCGAAATGCAAACGGTCGGCGGCCCGATGGAGCGGTTGGGTGTCGAGCATTTCGTCGAACTCATCGAACGCCGCCGCGAATTGATTTGCCAAGTTCGGATGATCGCATCGACAGAATACCTGGATTTAATGGAGCAATTGGTGAAGTTGTTGTTTGAAAAGGTCAGCAATACCAGAAGCGGCCGCAGTGGGAATTCAAGCCTGTCGCAGTCGTAAAAAAAGACTTGGGGACAAACTGAAGAATTTGCCCCCAAGTCTCAACTGTTTCGTTTGACCAACGCCGAGGTCAGTCGTCTGATTTTTTCATTCGCATGAAAATCATCAGGCCAACTAATCCAATGAGTAGTAACGCCATGAACCCGAGGGCGATTGGGCTACCGAGTGCATCAGTAATCTTGTCTAACATGAAACTGTTCCTTTCCTGTGGGTACGGAAAAACGTGGAAACATTGTTATCGGGACAATCACAAACACACAAATGGCACAGCCACTGGTATTTTGACCCTGTTCTACTTTGTCCTGTTGCGGTCTGCAAGGTGTTGCGTGGAAAAAATTCACTCTTCCGTGAACATTCACCGAACCGGAATGTCCGTCTAATCTGGTCGGAATTCTGAACTTTTTTATGTTAACCCTATGAGTTTTGTACTGTTATTCTGAGTTGTTGGGCCATTGCCAGACACCTGCCAGACTTGAGGTTACTTACAAGATGGACGGAAGAGCGTTAGTCGAAAGTGGGGAGTTACTTTACACAAATGTCGTCGGCAGTGATGCCTGCGGTATCGGGGGGGTTGCCGCGAAAGACGGCCGGCCTTCCGTCGAAGTTCTCAGGAAAGCAATGACTGCGCTCAACAGTCTCGAACACCGGGGTGGCGTCTGTGGCGACGCGGGCGACGGGGCCGGGTTAACGTGCCAAATTCCGCAGGGGTTTTTCAAGGACGAAGCGAAACGGCTCAAACTCGACAACGCCCGTGATCTGCGGTCCGACCACACCGTCGGCGTCGGGGTGGTGTTCATTTTCGACACCGATTCCCGCAAGATTGACGCGGCCCGTTCGATCATCCGGGACGTGTTGTCGAGCGGTCCCCATCAATTCCTCGGGTTCCGCTCGATCCCCACGAATGACGAAGTATTACCCAGCACGGCACGGCTGTCGAAGCCCGGCGCCATCGACCAAGTCTTGTTGAAAATCAACGGGGATAGCACCGCCGCCGAGTCGTGGTGCTATCGTCAGCGGCTCGAACTCCGTCACCGCTTTCAACAAGCGGCACTCGATGTTTATGTGGTGTCACTTTCTTCGCGGCTGATCGGGTACAAGGGGTTGCTGACAAGCGGGCAGTTCACGGACTTTTATCCCGACTTAGCCAGCGATGGCTTCGAGACCGGGATCGCGTACTTTCACCGCCGGTACAGCACGAACACGTTCCCGAACTGGCAACTCGCGCAGCCGTTTCGTCTCGCCTGCCACAACGGGGAAATCAACACGATCCGGACGAACCGCAACGC
>JAYSXU010000904.1:0-7210 GCA_043716965.1 Fimbriiglobus sp. | reverse complement strand
CTGAATAGCTTATCGTTGGTTCAGGTACTCTTCGATGCGTTCCGCTTTGCGCATCAGGAACGGAATGAACTCGGCGGAGACTTCCGTGAGGTGCTCATGATGGGCGAGGGCTTGTTCAAACTCCTGCCGGAACCGCTCGTACTCTTGGTCCCGCCAACTGTCGCCCAAGGCAAGATATTGGCTGTGCAGTCCGCCAAGTTGGGCCTGCAACTCCGCACAAAAGCGTTTCAAATTGGTCGCAAACCGACGGAGTTCCGCCGGATCTACAATCGCTTGGGCCACGACCGACCCCCTTTCGGACAATCACAGACATGGGTTCAGATAGTAAACTTGACAAATTATATCCCATTAAACACGGCGTGGCGTGCGGAATGGGATTTCTTGAAGGGATCGAAACATCAATCGGCCTGGTCAGATTGATCTGGCAAATCCACTACTAGTGGAATACGGACCTGCTCCAATGCTGCCACCACGGCAGTTTTCCCTTTGATCGTTCTATAACGAAGGTGATAGTGACTGCCTTTCGGCATCTCATGCAGGAGTTCGATTTGGCTCCAAAATGTTGTTAGAACCCCGACTTTTTCGGATGACCTTTTGCTATGTAGAGTTGAACTGAGGACGACGTGTGTGATGCCGTATTCCCAGCATAGTTCCGGCAACTTCTGTCCTCGTTTCGATGACTTACCGCCATCACCTGTGATAACTATCCACCCACTCTCAGCACTAAGCTTTGGAATCCAGTGTTCATCTTTTACACCTTGGCTGAAGTAGTCGGTAATGTGGACGAACAAAGAGTCTGACAAGACCACTTGCTGGAGTTTTTCCATCAAAGGTTTTCCGATGCACTCGTCAAACAAGAATTTTTTCGGGCTAATCACGCGGTCGTTTTGCCAAGGTAATCAACAACAAATTGATAAGCAGCTTGCGTTTCTTCTTTAGGAATTCCGTAGACGCTTGCGGCTTGCTCAATGCCGCCTTCAACCTGAATCGCGTCCCATATGGTCAGAGCCGCATATCCACTAGGCAATAGTGGCTCACCAAATCGGGTATGAGGGTCCATTGTGACTGAAACTGGTTTTTGCTGATGACTCGTGAATACACGGAACTTGTTTGCAAGACCTTCCGGTCCAAAGCTCAGATTATCAAGATACATTTCGACGAATGAAAACATTCGCTGACCTTGATGCTTGCCAGATGCCTCAACATATTCCTCTCTGTCAAGTGACGAACGGATAACCAGTAGGTCGCCATAAAGGTAAGTGCAGTGTTGTCTAGCGAATGGATAATCTAAATTATACTTATCCTTCGCAAATTTAATTGCTTGACGGAACTTCTCCAACGGCAAATCTCGTTGAAGTCTGATTTCCCGAATTGCAATTGTTTGGACTAAATCAAGAAAACTGACCGAACGCACTTCTGTGCCAAATTGTGGGTCAATTACTGAGTGACCTGACTTACTGCCGAATAGCCAGCGACTCATCATGGCAGTAGAAACACGACAGTAAAGTGCTGCTTCCGCAACCGTGTACAGCCCATTCCCAAGATATTGCTTGGCTTTGGCCACCATAATATTCACATCAATCGAGTTTAGTCAGGTACCGAGAAACTCCCCTCACCGTTAATCAATTTTATACTTGAAGAATCCGGAAGGTCAAAGTCAACTACCCAAAACTTACCCCGCCAGCGTTTCCTGGAAGCGGTAGCCGACGCCGCGGACGGTTTCGATCAGTTCGGGGGAGCCGCCGACGTCGGTGAGCTTCTTGCGGAGGGTTTTGATGTGGACGTCGATGGTGCGTTCCAGCACGATTTGCCCCTCGCCGATGGCGGCGTCCATGAGTTGATGGCGGTTAAACGCCCGACCGGGTTGGCGAAGCAGGCACTCTACCAGTTTGAATTCGGTCGGGGTCAAACTCAATTCTTCCGTGTGGAATGTCACGCGGTGTCGGACCCGGTCGATCTTCACGCCGAGGTGTTCGACCACGTCGCCGATTTCGTTTTGCCCATCGACCCGCCGTAACAGGGCCTTCACTTTTTGCAGCAGAATCTTGTTGCTGAACGGCTTCGTGACGTAGTCGTCCGCGCCCATGTTGTAGCCGATGAGTTGGTCCGTTTCTTCCGACTTCGCGGTAATCATGATGATCGGAATGTGTCGGGTGCGGTCCCCCGCCCGGAGTTCCCGGCAGATCGAAAGGCCGTCGAGTCCTGGCAGCATAATGTCGAGTAGCACTGTGTCGGGTAACAGGGTTTGGGCCTTCCGCAAGCCTTCGTTACCGTCGCTTGCCACGATCGTTTCGTACCCTTCGCGGTTGAAGTACCAACTCAGAGACTGCACCAGCCCCCGCTCGTCTTCGACGATCAAGATCCGCGGCTGACTCATCGAATATTCTCCGGGTGTTGGTTGCGTAATGACTCTGCGTCTTACCCGCCGTCACGATGGATCGCTTCGGGCCGGTGGCGGACGATTTCGCCCTCCACGAGGTACACCACGTCTTCCGCGATGTTCGTGGCGTGGTCGCCGATGCGTTCCAAATGGCGTGCCACACTGAATAAAGACAGAGCCGCATCAACGAGTGATTGGTCCGATTTCATCACGTCGATCAATTCTTGAATCACCTCGGCGTGCAACCGATCGGCTTCATCGTCCAGGCGAATCACACGGGCGGCTTGGCGGCTGTCGAGGTTCACAAACGCATCCAACGCTTGGCGAACCATTGAGGCCACCACGTCCGTGAGCAAGTGAATTTTGTTCGGCGTGGCGGGCTTGGCGTCGGCGACTAACACCAGGGAGCGTTCCGCAATGTCCACGGCCAAATCGCCGATGCGTTCGAGGTCCGTGGTAATGCTGAACACCGCCGCAATCCGTCGCAAGTCGGCTGCCACAGGCTGATACAGCGCGAGAATCTTCAGGCACTCTTCCTGAATTTGGTTTTCCAGTTCATCAATCTTGCCATCGCTATCAATCACATCCTGCGCCATCTTGGCGTTGCGGTTTTGCAGGGCTTGCGTGGCGAGGTACAACGACTCCTCGACCCGCGTCGCCATCGCAAGAATCTGCCGCTGCAACGTCTCTAGTTCGCGCGTTAAATGCTTGGCCATCTTCGTTCTCCGGACGACAATCGGGATGGAGAGTTTCTAACCGAATCGCCCCGTGATGTAGTCCTCGGTTTGCTTCTGGTGGGGCCGGGTGAACATCTGATTGGTCGCCCCAGATTCGACGATTTTGCCTTCAAAGAAGAACGCGGTCACGTCGGAGACGCGGGCCGCTTGTTGCATGTTGTGGGTGACGATCACGATCGTGTAATCCCGCTTCAACTCGAAGATCAAGTCTTCGATCGCGTTCGTGGATTTCGGGTCGAGCGCGCTGGCGGGTTCGTCCATCAGCAGCACTTCCGGGTCGGTTGCCAACGCCCGCGCAATGCAGAGCCGCTGTTGTTGGCCACCGGACAGGGCGAGCGCTGAGGTCTGAAGTCGATCTTTGACTTCGTTCCAGAGTGCTGCCTGTTTCAAGCACCGTTCGACCAAGTAGTCGATGCGGGCCAGTTCCTTCTGCCCGGCGACACGCGGCCCGAACGCCACGTTGTCGTAGATCGACTTCGGGAACGGGTTCGACTTTTGAAACACCATCCCGACCCGCCGCCGAAGTTCGACGAGGTCCACTTCGGGCGAGTAAATGTCTTTACCGTCGAGGGTGATGTGACCCGTGTGCCGGGTGCCGTCGATCAAGTCGTTCATCCGGTTGAGCAACCGCAGCAACGTGGATTTGCCGCACCCACTCGGGCCGATGAACGCCACGACGGCCCGTTCGGGAATCGTGAGGGTCACGTCGAAGAGGGCTTGCTTGCCGGGGTACCAGAAGTTGACGGTTTGCATGTCGAACTTGGGCAACGAAGCCGACAAGTCTACCGACGCCATCCCGGATGACGCACGATTGGTGAAAATGTCCGAATACAGTCGGGACACAGGACGGCGCTCCGTTCGGTCATGATCCGCCGCTCGTTTACGGCGTTGTTGTTGTAATACCCAAGTGTGTGGATTCCGGGAAGGATGCGTGAAGGGCGGGACAAATATCGATTTCGAATTTAAGCGTTCGGAGCATGAAAAAAGCACCCTCGCGGTTGTCTCCTTTCTCAAATTGGTACGACAAGCTAAGATGACGGTTCCAAGTGGGGGCTTGTTGCATGAAGAATCAGCGGAAGTATTTGTTTCCCAACGTCATCGAACTGAATCTGCAAGCGGGCCGACCGTTGGGGGTGAACCTGTACCTGATCGACGGCGGGACGGAATTTGTGCTGCTCGACATCGGCCAAGAAGAGACTTTGGATGAAGTCATCGACTTGGTTCGGCAACTCGATTTCCCGCTATCGAAGTGCAAGATGGTGATCGCCACGCACGCCGATGCGGACCACGTGCAGGCCCTCAGCCAAGTCCGCGAGCGGTTGAAGACCAAGACGGCGGCTCACGCGAATGCGGCGCGGTTGCTGGAAGTGGGCGAGCTGATCGAAACCTATGCCGCCATCTCGGCACAAGGTTTTAGCATCCCGATGCCGCCGTGCAAAATCGACGTGTTGTTGAACGAAGGCGACGTGATTTCGGTGGGCAAACTGAAGTTGCAAGTGTGGCACACGCCAGGGCACACGCCGGGGCAACTGAGCTTCAAGCTCGGCAACCTGCTGTTCAGCGGCGACAACATTTACAAGGACACCTGCGTCGGCGTGATCGACGCCCACCACGGTTCCAGCATCCCACATTACCTAACATCGTTGAAGCGAATCCTGGCGGACGACGCCGAGTTTTTGCTACCCAGCCACGGCCCCGCGTTCCGCAAAGACGCCGCGATCATTCAGCCCGCAATTGACCGCTTGACGCAGTACCAATACATGGCCGACTTCGGCACCTGTGCTGTGCGCTGGCCCCTCCAAGAGCAGTGGGAAAAGGACATCCTCGCCGGCAAATTCCCCGACCTGTGACAGATTAACGCGGACTCCGTTCATGGGTCGAATTGAGTTCCGGTTTCGACGAGCCGTGGGTTGACCCCCACGGGTTCGCAACCCGTTTGGGTAAACCCCACGGCTCGTCCGAACTCAGTTTGAACCGCTCGCAGTGTCATCAACAGGATTTTTTGGAAGCCTCATGTCCACACCGTTCACCGCACTTGTTGAAACTCTTGATGACGCCGTTTACGAACTCATTTCCACGCAACGCGGCCCGGTGGGGCAGTTGCCACTGACGCCGGAATTGCTGGCCCACGCGCCGAGTGGCGACCTGTTCGGGTGGTCGCAGAACGTGGGCATGGGGCTGAACCCGTCGCTGTTGGGCCGCAAGGAATTTTTAATTCTGTCCACGCACGGCGGCATTCGGGCGGAGGACGGTACCCCGATCGCGCTGGGGTTTCACAGCGGGCATTGGGAAGTCGGTTTGCTGGTCAAAGCGGCGGCGGACGAATTGCAAAAGTTACGCTGCATTCCGTTCGCCGGGGCGGTGACCGACCCCTGCGACGGCCGCACCCAAGGCACGGCGGGCATGTACGACAGCCTGCCGTTCCGCAACGATTCCAGCATGGTGATGCGCCGGCTGATGCGCTCCCTGCCGACGCGGTCCGGTGTGATGGGCGTGGCGACGTGCGACAAGGGGTTGCCCGCGATGATGATGGCGTTGGCGTCCCAGCACGATTACCCCACGGTCCTCGTACCCGGCGGCGTGATGCTCGCCGGGGAAGCGGGTGAGGAAGATACCGGCAAGGTCCAGTCGATCGGCGCTCGCTACGCCAACGGCGACATCACGTTGGAACAAGCCGCCGAAGCCGGGTGCCATGCGTGTGCGTCACCGGGCGGCGGGTGCCAGTTCCTCGGCACCGCCGCGACTTCGCAAGTGATTGGCGAAGCGCTCGGGTTGGCGCTGCCGCACTCCGCATTGTCGCCTTCCGGTCAGCCCATCTGGTTGGACATGGCCCGCCGGTCTTCCCGTGCGCTGGTCAACCTGCAAAAGTCCGGCATCCACACCAAACACATCCTGACCGATGCCGCGTTTCAAAACGCCCTCGCGGTGTTTGCTGCGTTCGGTGGCAGCACGAACTTGCTGTTGCACATCCCGGCGATTGCCTTCCACGCCGGCGTGAAACGCCCGACGG
The DNA here is from genome assembly GCA_043716965.1 of Fimbriiglobus sp. Taxonomy (GTDB): domain Bacteria; phylum Planctomycetota; class Planctomycetia; order Gemmatales; family Gemmataceae; genus Fimbriiglobus. The sequence continues at coordinate 1,083 of JAYSXU010000904.1, read as the reverse complement.
TCGAAGATTGGAACCACTTCAATCGGCGTGTGCCACGGCTTGTTGATGCGTTGCCGAACGGCCCGATCGGGCACCCGACCATCCGCGTGTTCCTCGCCGGTGGCGTGCCGGAAGTGATGTTACACTTGCGTGAACTCGGCTTGTTGAAACTCGACGCGATCACCGTGACCGGGGACACGCTCGGCAAGACGCTCGATTGGTGGGTGACATCGGACCGCCGCAAGCGGCTGCGGAACTTGCTCGAAACCCGCGATCGGGTGGACCCGGACACGGTTATCATGTCGCCCGCCGCCGCGAAGAAACGTGGGCTGACTAGCACCGTCACGTTCCCGCACGGCAACATTTGCCCCGAAGGCGCGGTGATTAAATCGACCGCGATTGACCCGTCGGTGGTCGATGCCGACGGGGTGTATCGTAAACTCGGCCCGGCGAAAGTCTTCACCACCGAGAAAGCGGCGATTGCGGCGTTGAAGGGGCAAGGCAGTAAGCCCGTGGTGCCCGGTGATGTGCTCGTGCTCTGCTGCCGTGGCCCGATGGGGTCCGGCATGGAGGAGACGTACCAAGTCACGTCGGCGTTGAAGTTCCTGAAGTGGGGCAAGCAAGTCGCGGTGCTGACCGACGCCCGGTTCAGCGGCGTGAGTACCGGCGCCTGCGTCGGCCACATCACCCCGGAAGCCCTGGCCGGCGGGCCGATCGGCAAGCTCCGCGACGGCGACCAGATTCAAATCACGATCGACCGGATCAAGCTCGAAGGTAGCATCAACTTGGTCGGTGATGCCAGCGGCGTTCATGGCGTGGAGTGGGGCACCGCACAATTGCAAACCCGCCCCTGCCGCGACGACCTCGCCCCCGACCCGCAACTCCCCGCTGACACCCGCTTGTGGGCAATGCTGCAACACGCCAGCGGTGGCGTCTGGGGCGGCTGCGTGTACGACCCCGATGCCATCGCACAGAGATTAAGATAAGCCACAAGAATCTCACGCAGAGACGCAGAGAATTAAACGAATCGGCCGCGCGGCGGTTGAACGCGAGGTGCTCGCGGCTGTGAATAACTTCCTGCTGGGTGAAGGAACGGATCTCGCT
>JAYSXU010000903.1:0-7224 GCA_043716965.1 Fimbriiglobus sp. | reverse complement strand
TCATTTGGCCGACGAAGTCCGGACTGTTCCTGGTGCGGACTTCGGACGGCCTCCCGCTCGCGCCGCGCATCCCCGGCCCGCACGGCAACCTCGCACTCGCGGACGGTGTCTTGCTCGTGGCGACACCCACGGAAGTTTGGGGCTATGTCTCTGACCGGGTTGAACTGCCGGAGCGAAAAGCCGAAGTCGTGAACCGCCCAGCCGACCCCGTAGCCGCACGACAACTGGCGTTGGCCCTCGCGGACGCCGAACAATGGCCAACTGCCCAAGTCGCGCTTCGCAATGCCGAACCCGCCGTCGATGCCCCTCGTATTCGTGCGGAGTGGTTACACGATCGGGCCGAGCGATTACTTCAACAAGGCCAACCGGACGACGCGCGGACGCTCTTCAAACAGGCGACGGCCCAGGAGTACCCGCAATCCTGGCGGGTGCGGGCGTATGCCCGATTGGTCGCACTCGAACCACGAGGTGGTGGAGACGTGGCCGTGAGGAAGTTCACGCAAACCTACTCGCTGCCGCCAGAACTCAGTGCCGAGTGCGTCCGAAAATCAACCGGCGTGCCGATGCGATTGCAAACGCTGATCCACGAACACTTCGTCGTGCCGCTGCCGTCACCGAAGTTGGAACCGACTCGCCACGAGACCCCACGACGGTTCGGCGAATTCGATCCGCAGGCACTCTCTTTGCTCGGTCCGGGTGCGACCATTGACCGAACCGTGCGATTGGCGAACGACTTCTGCGTTCCGTTGCAACCGCTTCAAGGCATCGCCGGGTTGCCAGGATTGGGGCCGGAAGCCGGTGCCAACCCGAAGTTGTTCGTCACTGACGGCACGCAACTGTTCGCTTACCGCCCGACTGACGATAAGCCAACTTGGGCTGTCAAGCTGCCAACCGGGTTGGTCGTCACGCACGGTGTGGTCCAAGACGGGTCGTTGATTGCCTGCGGTTCGCAAGGGGTGGTGAAAGTCGCAGTGGCGAATGGGTCACTTACGTGGACGTTCGTATTCCCGGATGCGGACCCACTCCCTGGCAAATCGCCGAGTACCCCACCCCGATTGGCTGGGGTGATCCCCAGCGCGGACTTGTCGAACTTCACTCTCGCCGGGCCGTACCTGATCGCCCAACTCGGTTCGCACCACCTACTCGCCATCAACACCCTGATCGGGGAAGTGGCCTGGGTGCAAGACACCCTGGCGCGGGAACGCATCGCCGCCACGCCGTTCGACAACACACCCCGGTTCGCCACGCCGTTTTATGCCGACGAATGGGGCGTCATGGTGCAACTGTCAAGCGGCAAGCGGTGGCTGCACCGCACGCCGAACGGCGCCTCGTTCGGCGGCGCGCCGGTCACCAGCGTCTTGTGGGAAAGCCCGCCGGTCCGGTTCGCCGAAACCCGCCTCGCTGTGGCCGACGGTGCGGGCACCGTGCGCGGCTTGGAGATTCCCGGATCGAACCCCATTGCCATGAACAGCACGCAACTGCCCCGCACCATGTGGAGTCTCGAAGCCATCGGCGAAACCAGCCTGACGGGTCGCCCGCCGCAACTGACCGCCGTGCCGAACGGCTTACTCGTGGCGTGGTCGCGCAACCACGGCGTCGAGTTGGAACGCCTGCATGCCAACACCGGCAACCGGCAGTGGACACGCGGCGTGCTGTTACCAATCGGCGAAATGGATGTGACGAAGTGCGACACGGACGGCCAGAACTTTTACGTCCCCGCCGAGGGCCACGTGTTCGCAATCCGGCTGAAGGATGGCGGCAAAGTGTGGAAATGTTCGTTGAACGCGAGTGCAAAAACCGATCAAGCTTGGCGCGTCCGTGCCGGTCCGAAAGCGGTCATCGTTTATCCCACTCGGGCGATGCGGGTGGAACCGTGGGCCGACGTTTCCACCCGCGTGTTCACGCGGTTCTTGCTCGCACCGACAGTGGCCCGGCTGCCGGGTTTTCTGTTGGCTCTGGCTGATGCGACAACCCATTGTCGCGTGCCGATCACCTTGCTGGACCCGGACACGGGGCGCGTGCTGACTCAACTGGAATTGCCCGCGTTCGGGCCTACCGTCGGCGGACACTTCGGCGCGGAATTCTCCGTTATTGTTACGGCGGGTCAGGCGCACTGGCTAAAATCACCCTGAACTCTTTGTCCCGTTCTTATCGTTGGAGTTGCCGCGTGCCGAATTCATCCGAAGACGACGTTGAACCGATCATCCTGGAAGACGACGAAATTGAAACGGCGGACCGGCTGCGGGCCAATTGCAAACGGCTGCTGTCGGAGTGCGGCAAGATCATCGTCGGGCAGGAAGCCGTGATGGAGCAACTGCTCATCGCGGTGTTGGCGAAGGGACATTGCTTGCTCGTCGGGGTGCCCGGCTTGGCGAAAACGCTGATGATCCGCACCCTCGCCGACGGCATGGCCCTGACGTTCAACCGCGTGCAGTTCACCCCGGACTTGATGCCCACGGACATCACCGGCACGGAGTTGCTGTACGACGACAAGAGTACGGGCCAACGGAGTTTCCGGTTCGTTCACGGCCCGATCTTTTCCAACATCGTGCTGGCCGACGAAATCAACCGCACCCCCCCGAAGACGCAAGCGGCCCTCCTCGAAGCGATGCAAGAGCGCCAAGTCACGGTGGCGGGAACCAAACACAAACTGCCCGACCCGTTCTTCGTCCTCGCCACCCAAAACCCGATCGAACAGGAAGGCACGTACCCGCTGCCGGAAGCGCAGCAAGACCGCTTCATGTTCAACATCAAGGTCGAGTACCCCGACGAAGCTGACGAGTACCGTATCATCGAATCGACGACGAGCGGCGCCCGCCCGAACCTCGAACGAGTCGTCACGGCCAGCGAAATTCAGTCGATGCAAAGCCTCGTGCTAAAAGTCCCCGCCGCAAGCTACGTCATCCGCTACGCCGCCCGCCTGACTCGCCTGACCCGGCCCGCGCCGCAACCCGGTGACAACGCGGTGCCAGTGCCGGATTTCGTGAAGAAGTACGTCAGTTGGGGCGCCGGTCCGCGTGCCGGGCAAAACCTAATTCTGGCGGCGAAAGCGAAGGCGTTGCTGTCTGGTCGCACTTACGTAGCCATCGAAGACGTGCGCACCGTGGCCCTGCCGATCCTGCGGCACCGCGTCATGGTCAACTACCACGCCGAAGCCGAAGGGCTGACCTCCGACCAGATCGTGTCACGCTTACTCCAAATCGTGCCGCGTGACGGCGAACCCCGGTAACGAGTCGTTTTCCTAAGCCGTGACAGTGAACTTCAAAACGATGTGACACCGTGTTGACAGGAAAACTGGTTCGGGTTCGCCACGCCAAGAACAAGCTTGTGCCGATGTACATCGACGCGCACAACCGCGACTGGCTTTCGGCGGCGGAGCAGTTGTTGTTCGCCTACCGCGATGCCACCGGGCGGACCCGTGGCGAGTTGGAAGAGCAACTCGCGGACCTCGTGGGCGATGGACCGGGGCAGTTGATTCACCAAGGCTTGGTGAAGCTGTTGGAAGACAGGTGCGACTTTGAAGTGGCGGCAGACGTGCCACCGGATCAGGTGCGGGAGGCGGTGTTTCGCACGTCCGCTGAACACCACGCCAGTGCCGGGAAGGCGGCCACGCTGTTCGATCGCGCCACCGTGCTGACGGCCGTGGCGGATGAACTGCACATCACGCCGGAGCAAGTCGATCGGGCGCTGTTCGCGGACTTGAAGGACGAGCAACGCATTCTGAAGTTCGACGACTGCACCCCGGAGTTTCTGCTCAATCGCTACAATGTTGCGCTGGCCCAAGCAATCCTGTTGCGGTGCGTCGGCATGGAGATTCGGGTCTGGAACGAAACCCCGGCCCGGTTTCGTAAGCTGTTCAACGCCGTCAAGTTTCACCGCCTCATCTGCACCATTCGCCCGGTGGACGGCACGTCGTACAAGCTGTTCCTGGACGGCCCGCTCAGCCTCTTCTCATCGACGCAAAAATACGGGCTACAACTGGCGATGTTTCTGCCGGTGTTGTTACAGTGCAAAGCGTTCGAGTTGCGGGCAGATGTGCGGTGGGGCGCGGACAAAAAAGAGAAAGTGTTCAGCTTGACTGGCAGTGAAGGGCTACGCTCGCACCTGCCGGACTTCGGCGTTTACACGCCCCGTGAGATCACCAACTTCGAGGCCAACTTCCGCGACACGATCCCCGATTGGCTTATCTCCAACGACCCCAACCCGATCCTCGTCGAAGGCACGACCTGGGTGCCCGACTTCACGCTGAAGCACACGGTTACGGGTAAAGTCGTCCACGTCGAAATCTTGGGCTTCTGGCGAAAAGTGAACATTGAGGAACATTACAAACGCCTCAAGCGTGCCATCCCCGGTCAGTTCGTCCTCGTCGTCTCCGAACAATACCGCACCGACGAGGCCACCGAATTCACCACCGGCGACGGCGTCTACCGCTTCAAACGCACCCCCGTCGCCGAAGAGGTCGCCAAAGTCGCCGCGTTCGTCGCCGGGGTGTGAGATGGGAGAAGCGCGAGCTAGGCGGTTTCGTCCTGCTCGTGAAGCAAACTCAGCGGCAACACTTCTGCGGTGACCATCAGTATCCCTCGAACGAAAAGACTCTTAGCGAAGAGGGCTTCCCGTGATTAAACTAGGTGTGCGTCACATTCATTGATGGAAGTTTACACACAGATTTCGGGCTTTCAGCCTGAAAACCGCCGCTTTTTGTTCATCGGTTAATGCGGGTTGTCAGCCGTCATTGGGTATTTCGTTCATCGTGTTCTCCTCGGAAATTCCCAGTTCACAGTATCCGCCGGTACAACGCTTCGTACTCGGCGGCGCTGCGGTACCAGGACCAGTCTTGGCGCATCGCGGTGCGGACGACTTTGCGGAAATCGTCGGGGCGGTCGCGGTACAGTTTGAGCGCCCACTTGACGGTTTCGTACAGCGCGGCGGCGGTGTACTCGACGAAGCTGAAGCCGGTGCCGATGCCTGCGGCGAGGTTGGCTTCGTCGGCGTTCACAATCGTGTCCGCGAGGCCACCGGTGGCGCGCACCACGGGGGGCGTGCCGTACTTCAGTGAATACAGTTGGTTCAACCCGCTGGGTTCGTAGCGGCTAGGCATCAGGAACAGGTCGCTGCCGGCTTCGACAAGGTGGGCGAGTTGTTCGTTGAACCCTAAGTACAGGCCGACTTTGTCCGGGTAGCGGTTTTTGAACTGTTCCAGTTCGTTGTGGTACTCCGGGTCGCCCTCACCCAGGAACACCAACTGACAGCCCATGTCCAGGAAGCCCGGCGCGGCACTCATCACCAGATCAATCCCCTTCTGGCTCACGAGGCGGGCGACCATGCCCAGGATCGGCGTGGTCGGTTCGACGGGTAGGCCGAAGCGTTTTTGTAGCTCGGCTTTGCTCAACGGTTTGTTCTCGAACACCGTTTCGACATCGTAGGGGGCGGGGATGAACGGGTCGTAGGCGGGATCCCACACGCCGTAATCCACGCCGTTGACGATGCCGGATAACTTGTGCTTGTTCTGGATGAGCAGCCCTTCCATGCCGCAGCCGTACTCCGGCGTGGTGATCTCGCGGCTGTACGTGGGGCTGACGGTGTTGACGGCGTCGGCGAACACGACGCCGGCTTTCAAAAAGTTGAACTGGCCGTGGAACTCCAACTGGTCGAGGTTAAACATCCACCCCGGCAGGCCGGTCAGCTTCATCACGTCCGCGCTGAACATCCCCTGATAGGCGATGTTGTGGATCGTGTACACGGAGCGAATGTGCCCGTACCCCGGACGCGGGCGGAAGACTTCCGACAGGAACACCGGCACCAGTCCGGTTTGCCAGTCGTTGGCGTGAATGATGTCCGGGGTGAAGCCGAGTGCGGGGATCGCTTCCAGGACCGCACGGCTGAAGAACATGAACCGCTCGGCGTTGTCCGGGTAGTCGGCCTTGTACCCGCCCGGCATCGTTTGCTGGTACAGGCTCCGGCCTTGGAAGGTGTCGTCGCGGTCGAAGTAATCGGGCGCTTCGACGAAGAAAATCGGCACGTCGGACTTCGGCAACGTGCCGCGGTGCAGCCGACACGCTAGGTTGCGGTTGCCGATCGGAACGGAGATGACAAAGTCCGTGCGTTCGGGCGGGTTCTTCAAGAACCGCACCGCCCGGTAGTACGGCATGATGACCGCGACTTGGTGCCCCCGCCCCGCCAGCGCGCGGGGCAAGGAGCCGGCCACGTCCGCCAGCCCGCCGGTCTTGGCGAAGCCCACGACTTCCGACGCCGCCAACAAGATTCGCAAAGCCGCCACGGCGATCCTCCAGCAAGACACACCCAAAGGGTTGAAGCCCCCCGGTGTCCGGCTCACGAGCTTTGTTCACGAAACGAATGTACCGGGCCGACTCGCCAATCGAGTGGTATTGGAGATGAAGATATTCAACCGCCCGCGTTCTTCCTAGGTGCCACGATGCGGGCGGGCGAGAACCGGCACAGCACCTGTGGCGAGAATCGGCAGATTCCAGGCGGATCCGTACTCGGCTTACGCGACAAACGTTACTCAATAGCCTGTTAGCCCGACGCGTCAGCGGGGGGGTCGATCGGCCCCCGCTGGCGCGTCGGGCTAACAGGCCACGAGACACACTGCAACGGCGTATCGGATTTGCTCGATCATTCCTTTCACTTCTGCGTTTCTTTCCAGTAGTCCGCTGCGGGCTTTTCGTTGATCCTTCTCACTGTCGGGATGGCGCGGACCCGCTTTTGGTCTTCGTCGCTGAGGGGGTTGAACGTCATTTCCTCCAACGGCATCCCTTCGATCACGCTCAGGTCATTGACTTTGGAACCGAGGACGGCTGGCTTCTTGAGCTTCATCCCGCGGAGCGGCGACAGGTCTTTGACCTGGGTGCGTTCGATGAGGAGCGACTCCAAGGGCAACCCAGTTAACGGCGTCAGGTCTTCCACGTTTCGATCGTTTACGCACAAGAAGTTCAACGGCAATCCGTGAAGTTGCGTGAGGTCCAGCTTTCCCCCCATTCCGCCGCAGTTTAGATAACTCAACGGCATCCCCTGGAGCGGCGAAAGATCGTCACCTTGGAACCCCCAAATGTGCAACCGCTCCAAGTGCATCCCTTTGAGCGGACGCAAGTCGGAGATCGACCAGTTGTTGTCCAGCAATAGCTGACGACACGGGAGGCCCTTCAGGGGGGAAAGATCGTTGAACTGGGCGGGGTTGGCGTCCAGAACCTGGAGGTGGCGGAGTTC
>JAYSXU010000902.1:0-2457 GCA_043716965.1 Fimbriiglobus sp. | reverse complement strand
TGACCCAACCCAAGCCGCCGACGACGAGCGTGGCGACGAACAGAAACGCACAAAAAGCACCCACCGGGCCGAATAACCGACGCGACAAATTCACGGCGTTCCCTCCGTCATCACGAGGGCGGGGACCACGAGGGCCGGGCCAGCCATGTACCCGTGGGCACGCACCGTCATGATCGCCTCGGGGTGGTCCACGCCCGACGGGTCTTTCAACTTGGCCCGGAGGCGCGCGACGTGCATGTCAACGGCACGAGTTTCAAGGCCCGCCGTGCCGATGCCCCAGACGCGGCCCAACAGTTCCTCCCGCGACACCGCCCGGTCCCGGTTGGTCACGAGGTACTTCAACAACGCGACTTCGCTTTCCGAAAGATCAACACGCTCCGACTCCGACCAACGAATTTCCCGGCGTTGCAAATCGACGACACCCCGGCTGAGTTCGATCAAGGTGATCTCCACCGGCTTCTTGGAGCTCCGCCGCAAGACCGCCTCGACGCGAGCCAACAGTTCCCGCGCGGAGAACGGCTTCACGACGTAATCGTCCGCACCCATCTTCAACCCCCGCACCCGATCTTCCTCACTCCCTCTGGCCGTTAGGATAATCACGGGCCGAGTGGGGAAAGTGCGGCGTAACTCCGCCAACACTTCCATGCCGTCCCGCTTGGGCAACAGCAAGTCCAACAACACCAAATCAATGCCGCCCGCCGACGCTTCGATTAACCCCGCCGCCCCGTCCGCCGCCTCGGTCACGTCGTAGCCCGTCAGGCGCAGCGCATCAACGACCCCGCGCCGAATGGCGGGTTCGTCTTCGACAACCACGATGCGCGCTTTCGGCATGATTGGGAAACTCCAGGCACAGAAAGCCCAGGAACGATCGTTCCTGGGCTTTCTGGCGTTCATGGGCTTTCTTGGTTTACTTGGCCAGAAACGCGCCGATGTTCACGGATCGTTCAAACTCCATCTTGTACTCGTAATCGACGGCCATCGCCTTCTCGCCGTTTTGCTTCGGGTCGATCTTTACGTCCCAGCGTAGCAGATTCTTGGTGCGGTCGTCACGCAGGTACAGCGGATCTTTGCTTAACTCGGACTCGCCCTTCTGCACGGTGATCGCAATCGTCTGCATCGCCTCGGCGTGGGGCATCCGGTCCCACACTTGCACATCGACGGCGTTGGCTTTGTAGCTGTTCAGCAGAATCCGATACTTGAAGGTCAGCACTTGGTTGCCGCCTTGGGTGTTGCGGGTTTTGTCCATGAGTTTGCGTTGCACTTGCAATTGCGGATCCACGCCGAAGCCGACAGTGAACGGCTTGCCGATGGCCACGAGCGGCATCTTCGTTTGGCCGACGAAATCCATGCCGAGGTACATCGTGGCTTCACCGGGCAGCAAAACGTAGTCGGTGGTGTTGACCAAGTCCGCGAGCCGGTAAACGTTCGTGGTGAGCACCGGAACCGCTTTGTAGTAGAACCGCGGGGCCACATCCAGCTTCGCAATTTCGAGGACTTGGTCGTCGTTGCGGGACGGCAACGACAGCTTCGTTTTGAGGTGATAGGTCACACTCGGGCCGCCGTCGAGAATGTCGCTGACCGTGTCGCGTTTGGCAATCTCCTCTTTGCTAGCTAGGAGATCGACGTACTGGTCCAAAGCCGCCGCTTGGTTGGAGAGGGTGTTCCCGACGTCGCCGTTCTTTTTGTTGAATTCAGCATTCGACTGCGCTCGGAAGCCACGGGATTGTTCCTCCAAACCCTTCAAGTACGCCGTCGGCGCTGGCATTCCTCCCCCGCCACCGAAGCCACCCCCGCCACCCGGACCACCAAGGCCACCAGGGGGGCCGTTCATCGGTTGCGAGGCAACCAGACCGGGACCACCGGGACCACCGGGTACGCCGCCGATGGCGATTTCCAGTGTCCGCAAATCCGGTGGGGCAGCGTTCAAGAGGGGTTGGGCGGTGGACAGGACGAGGTTCACGCCGTTCCAGTCTTCGCCGGTTTGTTGCGTGACGGACGCCAGGTACTCGATCGTGACCGGGTTTTTCTCTTTCGTCCCGGCACGCAGCTTGTACTGTGGCCGCCAGGAGGCTTGGCTCACGAGGTAGTTCAGGCGAATCGTACCGGCACCCGGATTGGTCTTCTCGATCACAATCACGGCGTCGCGTTCCGTGCGACTGACCCCGCCGGATTTCTCTTGCAGCACCCGTTGGGTGAACGCCATCTCTTCTTGAATACCGTCCATCTGTTGCTTCAGGGCCACCTCGTCGCGGATGCCCTTGGTCCGGGTGTCGCGGATGAACGTGGCCAGCGCGATAGTTTTTTCGCTGTCAAGATGACCCTTCTCCGTGAGCGTTTGCAGCGTCGCGGCGGTGAAGTTTTCGAGCTTCGTCACGAACGCGGTGTTCTGGCTCAGGGCAGCGGAGTCCGCCGTCAGGAGTTGGAGTTTCTTGTGGCTGTCTTTGATCTTCGCTTCCA
>JAYSXU010000901.1:0-7230 GCA_043716965.1 Fimbriiglobus sp. | reverse complement strand
AACGAAGAAGGCGGCGTGGTGGCCGAGGAGTTCCGCGTGGCCTACGTGGTGGACCGTGTCAACACGATGGGCACGGCGTTTTTGGGCATGACGTTTGAGTGTACCCGGTGTCACGACCACAAGTACGACCCACTCACGCAGAAGGACTTTTACAGCCTGTTCGCGTTCTTCCAGAACATCGACGAGGCGGGGCAGACGAGCTATTTCACGTCGTCCATGCCGGTGCCGGCGCTGCTGCTTTCAACGGCGGAACAAGACAAGAAAATCGCCACGATGCTAGCCACCATCCGGGACAAAGAAGCGGCATTGAAGGTGGCCCACGCCCAAGCGGCGACGGCGTTTCGGTGGTGGTTGAAGTTGAAACCGATGGCCGTGCCCAGCTTGACGGGGTTAACCGGCTCGTACAGTTTCGACGAGTGGAAAGACAACAAAGTAGCCAACGCCGTGGATGCGAAATCTCCGGCAACGGCACATGAGCACCCGAAACCCGTGCCCGGCAAAGTCGGCCAAGGGGCAGAACTCGACGGCGAAAACGGCTTCGACTTCCCCGGCGTCGGGCACTTCACCCGCACCGATCCGTTCACGATCAGCCTGAGGCTAAACCCGGCCAAACCCGTTCCGTACCTCATGGTGTTGCACCACAGCAAGGCGCCCGTCGATGCAGGGCACCGCGGCTATGACCTCACACTTGAAGACGGCAAGCCGGCGCTGGGGTTGTATCACATGTGGCCGGGAAACTCGTTGAAAGTGCGGGCGAAGGAGGCGTTGCCCCCCGATGCGTGGTCGCACTTCACCATGACCTACGACGGTTCCAGCCGGGCGGAGGGCGTGAAATTGTACCGCGACGGCCAACTGTTGCCGACCGAAATCGTCCGCGATTCCCTGACGAAAGACATCACCTACGGCGGCGCCGAACCGAACCTGACGATCGGCCACCGCTTCCGCGATGCCGGATTTAAGGGTGGCAAAGTCGATGATTTGCGGGTCTTTAATCGCACGCTGACACCGTTGGAAGTGACCCAGTTGGCAATGCGTGACGACTTCACAACCGCATGGAACACGGCATCGCCACAGTTGCGTGACTATTTCGTGAATGTGGTTTACGGCCCAACCCGCCGCGCTGCGGAAGCACTGCACACGGCGCGCCGTGACCACAACCTGTTCACCAACCCGATCACCGAAGCGATGGTGATGCAGGAAATGCCGTTGCCCAAGCCCGCGTACATTTTGAAGCGCGGCGCCTACGACTCGCTCGGTGATAGCGTGACGGCGAACACCCCCGCCGTGCTACCGAAGTTCCCTGCCGACCTTCCGCGCAATCGTTACGGATTGGCCAAGTGGCTGACGACGCCCGATCACCCGTTGACGGCGCGCGTGACAGTGAACCGCCTCTGGCAACAAATGTTCGGCACCGGGCTGGTCGAAACCAGCGACAACTTCGGCACCACCGGCACACCGCCGACCCACCCGGAATTGCTCGATTGGCTGGCCCGTGAATTCGTGACGAAATCGTGGGACGTGAAACAGATGTTGAAGTTGATGGCACTGTCCGCGACGTATCGCCAATCGTCGCGGACCTCGGCGGAGTGGCTGCAACGCGACCCGTACAACCAACTGCTAGCGCACGCCCCGGTTCGCCGACTGACCGCTGAAATGATCCGCGATCAGGCGTTGGCCGTGAGCGGTTTACTGGTTGAAAAACGCGGCGGGCCGAGCGTCTACCCGTACCAACCGGAAGGGTTGTGGAACGACGCGATGGGCCGCCCGCACTACCCGCGTTCGACCGGCGCCGACTTGTACCGACGCAGCCTTTACACGATCGGCAAACGCACCGCGCCGCACCCGCAGATGACCACGTTCGACGGCAGCGAACGCAGCGTGTGTACGGTCCGGCGGCAATCGACCAGCACGCCGTTGCAAGCGTTGGCCCTGCTCAACGACCCGCAAATCGTTGAAGCCGCCCGGTTCCTCGGGGCGCGAATGCTTCAGGAAGGGGGAGCCACGGATAACGATCGCATCACGTGGCTGATGCGCACGGTGACGGGCCGCAGTGTGAACGCGCGCGAGCTTGCCATTTTCGGCAACCTCTTCGAGGAGCAAAAGGCCGCGTTCGAGACCGACCCCAAGGCCGCCGAGAAATTGCTTGCCGTCGGCGACACCAAGCCGGACCCCAAACTCGACAAGCTCGACCTCGCCGCCGCCACGACGCTGGCACTCGCCATGTTCAATCACGATGGCGCCGTGAATCGGCGGTGACGCGCCGTGGGGTCAAATCATCCGAGCCACGACCGTTAGGGAGTGGCCACACCTCCCACGCACGATTCGTCGCTTGATGGCAACACACCGTTTTCAATGAGGATGATTGGGCCACTCCCTGACGGTCGTGGCTCGGAAAATCCAAGATTTCGTCACTCCGCGTTCATTGTTTTGATCAATTCGGCAAGGGCCTTCTCCTGCTTGCCAATGTCGATCAACAGCGCCGCGGCCTTCGCTTGGCGGCGCTCGATTTCGGTCTCTTGGTCGTCGAACTTCTTGAGGTAGCGCTGGTACGCCAGCGAGTCCTTCGGCACCCGCTCCATGTTGGCGCGGATGCGGGTCTGCTCCTCGTAGATCGCTTTCAGCGCGGCTTCATCTTCCTTGATGCTAAGTTGGAACGTGACCAACTTGGCCCGCTCGGTCAGCAGTCGGGTGATCGCGGCCTTCACGGGCGCCGGGGTCACCGCGAGCTTTTGGTACACTTCCAAGCCCGCACCGGATAAGTTGGTCAGCGCGACGGCTTCCGCGGCGGTTTCCTCTTCGGTCACGTCGAGTTTGGCGGTGTCGTTGGCGGGAACTTTCAACTCGAACCGTTGCAACTCCGCCGTGCGTTCGACGGGCTTGGCGGGGGTGATGAGGTTCCATTTGTCACGGAGTGTCCGTGTGATCCAGATCGTTCGTGGAGACGAGTCGCGGTTGATCGCCGTGTACCGCGTGGTGTCCCGGTTAACCCGTTTGACGACGAGTTCCCCGTTTGTGATTTTCACCCCGACGATGTCCGATTTCGATTCGTGCGTAGCCATCTTGATGTCCGTGGTCAAGTCGATGGCGTAGCTCAGCAATCGGGATTCTCCCGGCTTCACGTCCGCTAGGCGAGAATCACCGGCGAACGTGTCGCCGTCGTAGACCGCGACCGGCCCTTGCGCCAGAAACAGCTTCGACTTGTTCGTCAACCGCAGGCCCAACAGCGGGTGATTATGGAGGACCGCTGGGTTGTATAAACTCAGCCGCTGAACATCCGCCGGTTCATTCAGCACCGGCACGAGCGCGGACTTGAACCGTGGCAGACTGACCGGGTCCGTGATGACGTACTGGAACGGCTCGCCGAGGTTTTTGGTATCGAGTGGGTTCTTTGCTGAAGATACATCCGATGGGTTCGGCATAGCAGCCGCCTCGCCGTTTTGATACTCGTCGTACCCCACTCGCCGTCGTGTCATGCTGCGAATCGACGGCCGTGACAACCCGTTGACACTACCCCCATCCACATAATTCGGATCAAACTGTGCCGAAAGCCTTCCACTGAATTCACCACCGCCGAAGCCACCTTGACCGCCGCCGCCGAGATTCCCAGTTTGATTACGCAAGGCGTTCTGGTTGGGCATAATACCGTTCTGTGTAACGCCACCTTGGTAAACCGGCGGGCGTAGCGACGCGAAAATTTCCGGTTCGATCGTCGGGCGGGGGACGAAGAGGGGTTCGTACAGGTCCATTTTGAACGTCATCGGTCTACCGGACACGAGGGTGATTTTGACATCGTTCCAGTCGTCGTCGGTGGTGTTTTCGACCGAGGCCCAGCCTTGCACGCGGGCTGTGTCGCCGGTTAAGTTGACCCGGTACGTCGGCTTCCACAGCGCGGCTTCGGCGACGTAGCCGACGCTCACCCGCCGCTTGCCGTTGCCCGCGAACGTGACCGCCACGGACTTCTTCGCTTCGCCCCGCGCCGCGGCAAGGGCTTCGAGGGCGAGCTTGAATTCCGATTGCAATTCAACCTTCTGGAACTTCAGCTTCTTCATTTGCGACAGGGGAACACTTTGCACGCCGTCTTCCGTCAGCAGATTAACTTGCACGACGATTTTCGGTGACGCCACATCGGGCTGGGATCGTTCCACGCTGACGATTTGCCCGACGAGCGGGGTGCCTTTCAGGTCGGTGACTTCGATCTTCTCGCCGCGAACTTGTTGCAGAAGCTGGCCGATCGTCGGGTTCTCCGTCAGGTCGATGGCGAACGCTTTCAACGTGATCTCCGCCGGCGCTTGGTTGTCGTAAGTAATCGCGCGGGCGGTGCCGCCGTCCTTGTCCGTGGCAATCAGGCTTTTAATCAGGTCGTTCACGTCTTCTTCGGCCACTTTCAAATCGACACGGGCGTTGCCATCGACAATTCCTTCGCGGTGAAAGTACCCGACACCCGCGTTGAATAACACCACCCGCGTGAGCGGTAATTTCGCGGGCTTCGGGGCTTCCGGCGGCACCGGGTTTTGCCCGAACACCGGCCACAGGAAACAGCCAAGTGTCACGACCGTGATCCCGGCGAGCAATCGAGAAAGGGACATGCCGACTCCATGTCGAAACGCAAAAGGGGAGAAGCGGATTCATTCTCATAACGCTCCAATCGTGGCGCCGTTGGCGCGGTGTGATATGATCGACCCGGTACCTCATAGGTAGGACTTCACCGATGCGATTGATTCCGTTGTTGAACGCGGCCCAACACGAACACGGGTTCCTGAGTGAAGGGACGTTGCGTGAACTGGCGCGTGATGCGAACGTGCCGCTGCACCGGTTGCAACAAATCATCTCGTTCTACCCGCACTATCGCACCACCGCGTTGCCACGTGTCGAACTGTTAGTTTGCCGCGATTTGGCGTGCCACCTTGCCGGTGCAACTGCTTGTAGCCGAGACTTGAAACGCTTGAGCGCCGCCGATGTCGAAGTTCACGAAGTGTCGTGCATCGGACGCTGTGACCGGGCGCCGGTCGGGGTGCTCAACGGCACGCCGATTCCGTTGGGCGACCCTCAACAAGTCACCGAGTGGGTGCAAAATCCGCAGACTGTGCCAGAGTTTGAGTTCACGCCGCCGCGTTGCTGGATGAACGATCCCTACGCGGAACCCGCCGAGCATTACGCCGTACTGCGTGCCATGCAGACCAAGCCTCACGCCGAGGCCGCCGATTGGGTCGTGGCGAACTTGAAGGAGTCCGGGTTGCGGGGCATGGGCGGCGCCGGGTTTCCGACGGGCTTGAAATGGGAGTTGGTGCGGAAGGAAACGCGGTCGCCGAAGTACGTCATTTGCAACGCCGACGAGAGCGAACCCGGCACCTTCAAGGACGCGCTGATCTTGCGCGACCAACCACACCTGGTCATCGAAGGGATGTTGCTCGCGGGGCTGACGATCGGGGCGACGACCGGGATCATTTTCCTACGCCACGAGTACGAAACCGAGCGGCTGGTTCTGCAAGCCGCAATCGACGAGGCCGCGAAAAACGGCTCGCTCGACGGGTTCAACCTCAGCATCTTTGTGTCGCCGGGTGGCTACATCCTCGGCGAAGAAACGGCCCTGTTGGAATGCCTGGAGGACAAACGCGGGGAACCCCGCAACAAGCCGCCGTTCCCCGGCACGCACGGCCTGTTCGGCCTGCCGACGCTCATCAACAACGTCGAAACCTTCGCCAACGTCTCCGGCATCGTGACGCACGACGCGAAGTGGTGGACGGACCTCGGCACCGACGGTTGCCCCGGCCCGAAGTTCTTCGCCGTGTCCGGGGACGTGGAAAAACCGGGAGTCTATCAGGTGCCTCTCGGCACGCCGGTCGCGGAGCTAATTGCGTTAGCGGGCGGTGTGACGGGTGGCAAAATGCTTCAAGCGTTCGCACCTGGCGGGGCGTCGTCGAACTTTTTGCCGGCGGACAAGGCGAACGTGCGGTTGTCGTTCAACGACCTACCCAAAGCCGGTTCGATGCTGGGTTCGGGCGCTCTCGTTGTCATCGCTGAAGGCCGGGATTTATTGGATGTCGCCGCCAACGTGACGCGGTTCTTCAAGAACGAATCGTGTGGCAAGTGCGTCCCGTGCCGCGTCGGGTCGCAAAAAGCCGTTGAACTGCTCGATGCCGTGGTCGCTGGCACCGCCCCACGAACAGCCCTCGAAATCCTCCCCGACCTCGGCGAAACCATGAGTCTCACGTCCATCTGCGGCCTCGGCCAAGTGGCCGTCGCCCCGGCGTTGTCGGTATTGAAATTGCGAGCTGGTCTCTGACGATACCCTCGAACGCACCAGCGTGTCCTGGGATGTCACCACCACGAAGGGTGATTTCACACTGGACGTCTCCAAGGTGAAGTGACTTCACGCCGGATGCCGGTGAGCGCTTGGCGGTCGGGGCGGCAAGGTCGGCCGATCTTCGAACTGCGCTGGCAGCCTCATCCGGAGGCCGAAAGGCTACCCGGCCGCCACCTCACCTACCAACATGGTTAGGATTTCATACAGATGAAGCAACTTATGAAATCCTGCACCCTGCATCTTCTGTCCTCCATCTTGGCCTGTGCCCTGATGATGAGCCACGCGGTCGCGGTCGAGCCGTCCAAGCTTCCGCCGTTGGTTTCTTGCAAATTGGAATGGAACTGGGTCGGGAACACTCATGCTGCGTTAACCGATAACCAGCCGGCGGGCACCGAAAAAAAACCGTGGCGGCGGCCACAAGGGCGCCGGTTGGGGCACGCACAACACGGCGCTACTCGGCTACAAGTTGGTGCCGACGGCAACCTAGGCCAGTGACAACCTGATGTCAGTGACCCCGAACGGGCCTTCGGGGGCTAGGGCGGCGCGTCGCGTGGTGCAAACCCGGCTGCCACCAAGCGGAAACGTGCCACTCAGGAAGTCAGTTCCCGACGAGATGTCTTGGAGGTCGAGCAGGATCAAGAAGCTAGCGAAGTCCGGCGCACGACCCGCTTGGCCTGAGCAGGCAAATGAACCCGCGGGGCCGTACGACCAGTGTCACGTCGTCGAGCAGGACCAGGGGCTGCCCGGTCGCCCGGTCGGTCACGGCGCGGCAAACCCTGTGGGCGATCAACTCGACGTTATTGGCCCGCGACGTGCCGACGAATTCTTTACCCTTGAACTCTAACGAGAACGGGCCGATGTCGATCCGGTCCCCGGCGGCCAGTTCCACCGGGCGCGTCACCCGGCGGGCGTTGACGAACGTGCCG
>JAYSXU010000091.1:0-2059 GCA_043716965.1 Fimbriiglobus sp. | reverse complement strand
TGGAAGTAATGGCCTACGGGCTGTCGTTGAAAGAGCGGGTGACGAACGGCGAAATGTTGCTCCTCGATTCGGAAAACGCCAAGTTGAAGCAAATGCTTTGGGCCGATGGTGCGGTGCGCGGGCATGTGGATTACGGCGACAACCTGCCCCGACCCGTGCCTTACGACAGCCGCGAATTCCTCGGTGCCCGCTATGCACTGGCGTGCTGGCTCGATGAAATTTTCATTAGCGATGTGGACAGCCCGTGGACGGATCAGTGGAAAGAGAAGTCCCTGGAAGCGGAGATTTACGGGGGGGGCCAGGAGCGGGCGTGGCGGTTTTGGAGCCAAGCGGAACTGGCGGAAAAGCGCCCCGGTACCGAAGCCGTCGAAACCTACCTGTGGTGTGTGATGCTCGGGTTTCGCGGCGCGCCGCGGATCATCGACCCTAAGGAGTGGACCGAACGGGTCAAACGCCGCGTGCTGGGTGCGCGAAAGATCGAGTTCCGCCTACCGGCTGATCTTGGACTGAAAACCAACGTCCCGGCCCTGCGAAGCCGCGACAGTTTCCGCACCGCCGCCCGATTGCTGATGGTGGTCGCGGCCTTTGCGATGTTGTTCGTGGCTATGCTCGTCACGCAACAATTCAACAACGAGTAACACGACACCCCGCTGGCGGATGACATGCAAAGTCTGTTCTATTTTTGCGTCACGTTTATTGATCGACTCCGGGCAATGGTCGGGTTGGTGATCCCGATGTTCGCGGAGGCGGCGGACTTTCGGGCGTGGCCGACCTGGGTACGACTGCTCGTCGCGTCCATTGTTTTCGGGGTGATTATTTTCGGGTTGTGGTGGCTCAACAATCTCGACGTGGTGCAAAGCTATCTCGTGACATACGCGCCGAAAGTAATCCAGAAGATTTACCTGCCGCTCGTTTTCACCTTGCTCTGCGTCCTCAGTTGGGTCGGGTATTTCTGGTGGAAACTCTTCAGCCAGGAAGACGCCGCCGAGTACCCGGACATTGAAGACGCCTGGGAAGAGGCCGTTCAGAAGTTGAAGCAATCGGGCATCCGGGTCGGCGACGTGCCGATGTACTTGATCGTCGGCCGTCCGGAGTCCGGGGACGACTCGTTGTTCCTGGCGTCCGGCCAGAAGATTGAAATCCGCGTCCCGAACACCCCGGCCCCGCCGATCCGGATTTTCGCGGGCAAGGACGCCATTTTCGTGACCTGCTCCGGGGCCTCAACCTGGGGGCGGTTTGTAGAACGGCTCGGGAACCCGGACGCGATCGGCGGCGACCTGCCCGGCGGGGGGAGCGGTCCCGCGAACGCCACCATCATGCCGGGCACTGCGTTACATGGGGTCGATCAAAGCCTTCAGGACGAGTTCTACGACTTGCTCCGCCTCCAAAGCGACGGCAAGTTGACGCCCGCCGACGAACGGCGGCTGCAAGACCTCGGCGACATCGTGCAAGCGGCCCGATCGGATTTGGCTCGGCGCGTCACGATGGCGTCGGACGAATTGACGATGTGCCCGCGTCGGCTGGCGTACCTGTGTCGGTTGATTGCCACCGAACGCCGCCCGTGGTGCCCGTTGAACGGGGTGCTGGTCCTGTTACCGTGGGCTGCGCTCGAAACCGACGAACTGAGCCGGACCGCCATTGGCGTACTGTCGGCGGACTTGACGATCATTCGCTCCACGTTCCGCCTCCGCTATCCGCATTACCTCATGGTCTGTGATCTCGAACAAGCCGCCGGCTTCGATGAGTTTCGCCGCGGCTTTACCCGAGACAGTCTCCGGTCCCGCATTGGCCAACGCATCCCGCTGATTCCCGATCGCCCCGCCGATGAAATGCCCGCCGTGCTGGAATCCGTGGCCGACTGGGTTCGACTGAACGTGATGCCGTCGTTCGTGTTGAATTGGCTGCGATTGGACTGGCCGCCCGAGGCCCGCAAGACCAGCCAATTCGTGCCGACCTACAACCGCAAATTGTTTCTCTTCTTGTTCGATTTGTACCGCCGGGGGCCACGCTTGGGGCGTGTGTTAGCCAACGGCATCCCCGTCGAGCGTACAATTGACCG
>JAYSXU010000010.1:0-6639 GCA_043716965.1 Fimbriiglobus sp. | reverse complement strand
ATCGGGCCACATTCGCTGCCTACGTGCCACCGAGTGAGAAAGTGCGCATCGGGTTTATCGGCGTCGGCGGCCAAGGCGTGGCGAACATGAAAGGGTTGATGAAGCTACCAACTGCCTCCGTGGTGGCGGTGTGTGACGTTGATACGAAGCACCTGAAGGCCGCGTCCGGTGAGGTCGAAAAGACGACCGGGAAAGTGCCGGTCAGTTTTAGCGACCACCGCAAGTTGCTCGAATCGAAAGACATCGACGCGGTGCTGATCGCCACCCCCGACCACTGGCACGCGCTGCAAACCATTGAGGCGTGCGCGGCGGGGAAGGATGTCTACTGCGAAAAGCCGCTGACGCTGACGATCTCCGAAGGCCGCGCGATGGTGACTGCGGCCCGCAAGCACAAACGGGTCGTGCAAACCGGCAGCCAACAACGCTCGTCCAAGGAATTCCATCAGGCGTGCGAACTGGTTCGCAACGGTGCCGTTGGCAAAGTGAAGACCGTAATCGTCGGCCTACCCGGTCCGAACTTCAAAGCGCCTGCGGTAGCGGACAGTGAACCGCCGCCCGAACTCGACTACGACCGCTGGCTCGGGCCGGCACCCATGCGTAAGTACAACGAAAAGCACGTCCACTACCTGTTCCGGTTCTTCTGGGACTACAGCGGCGGGCAGCAGACGAACTTCGGCGCCCACCACCTCGACATTGCCCAATGGGGCCTGGGCATGGACGAGTCCGGCCCGGTCTCGGTCGAGGGCAAGGCCCGGTTCCACAAGGACGGCTGGTTTGAAGTGCCGGAGTGGACGGACATCACGTACACCTACGCCAACGGCGTCGTCATGCACTGCGGCCAAGGCAAACCCGGCGGCACCACGTTCGAGGGCGACAAGGGCATCCTCCACGTGACACGCGGCAAGATCGAAAGCAAGCCGATGGACTTGCTCAAAGCCACCGGCGGCGACGTGAAACTGGAAGTGAGCACAAACCACCACACCAACTGGCTCGACTGCATCAAGAGCCGCAAGAACCCGATCTGCGATGTCGCCATCGGCCACCGCAGCGCCACGGTGTGTCACCTGGGCAACATCGCCATCCGCACTGGCCGCAAGATTCAATGGGACCCGGTGAAGGAAACCATCGTCGGCGACGCCGAAGCCGCGAAGCTGTTGACCAAAGAGTACCGGGCGCCGTGGAAGATTTAAGAATCCAAGAATTTCACTACGGAATACACGGAAGAAATCATTCAAATCTTGTTCGATAGGATTTGATTTCTTCCGTGTCTTTCCGTGTATTCCGTGGTGAAAGCGCTTTCAGATCGCCTCCGGGCCGCGTTCGCCGGTGCGGATGCGGATGCAGTCTTCCAGCGGCAGGATGAAGATTTTCCCGTCGCCGATGCGGCCTTCGCCGCCGGTGCGGGCGGCTTCGATGATGGCGTTGACGGTCGGCTCGACGAAGTCCTCGTTGACGGCGATTTGCAGTTGCACCTTACGCATCATGTTGACCGTCAACTCGTGGCCGCGATAAATTTCGGACTGTCCCTTTTGCCGGCCAAAGCCTTGCACATCGACGACGGTGAGGCGGAACACCTCCACGCGGTTCAGCGCTTCCTTCACTTGCTCCAGCTTTTCCGGTTTGATGATGGCTAGAATCAGTTTCATGGTGTTCTCGCGTTGGGGCCACATACGACCAAACTGTGCGTGAGGTAGTCGTCGTCCACGGGATAGTTGGCGAAGCGGATGGAGTAGTGTTTCTCGAACCACGCCTTCACGTCCGGCACCACACCGCGATCGTAGTCCGGTTCGACGCACAGCACCGGGCTGAACGGAGCGAGCCGGATTTCGCCTTGCTCGACGACGAGCTTGCCGGCCTTGAAGACGTAGCGAGGCAGTTCAAACATCAACTTGCGATCCACGTTCGGAGTGTAAACCGTCACGTCGGCATCGGCACCAACGCCGAGATGCCCCTTGTGCGTCAGCCCCAACATGCGGGCGGGACCGGCGCGGGTGATGATGGCGATTTCGTTCAGCGTGTATTCGCGGGTGAGTTCCGGGAGCGTGCAACGCTCCTTCACCTTTTCCGGCAACCGCTTCAGCATCTCGCGGCGGTAGTCGCGGCTCATCAGCAGGGCGATGATTTCCGGGTACGCCAGGAACGACCCGCCGTTGGGGTGGTCGGTACTCATGGCGATTTGCCACGGGTCGTTGACCAACAAATACCACTCCAGGCCGATCGCCCATTGCAAGGCGTGAACGAGCGACTTTTCCTTGTACGTGATCGGCACGATCCCGCACCCGGCTTCGCACTCCGTGTCCCCGTTGAACCACTTCCGCCCCGTCACCTTGTGGAGAAAGTACCCAAGCGGGCCGTCGCCGGTCATGGAGGTCGTTTCGCCGAACAGGACTTGGCCGACATCGACCGTCAGGTTGCGATGGGTGTTGACGTATTCCGCGAGTTGCGGCACGCGGGAACAGAACGTGCCCTGGTCATCCGGCCCACCGCCGTAGCTGTGGAACTGAATGTGCGTGAAGTGGGCACGGCTGCCTTCCACGGCCCGCATCGTTTCCAGCGTCGTCGTCCAGTTCCCCGGCATCCCGAGTTGGTTGCAGTGGATGTGGACCGGGTGCGGGAGGTTCAGTTCGTTCGCACACAACGCGATTTCGCGGACGATTTGTCGCGGGGTCACGTTGAACGACGGCACGGTGTCGTCGAACCCGGTCATGCTGTTCTTGCCTCGCTTCCAGATTTCGACCCCGCCCGGATTCACCACCTTGAGCGCGTACCCGCGCGTGGCGTGCAACAGCCAGCCGAGGAACGCCCGCAGTTTTTCGTGCTCGCCTGCGGCAATCTGGTTCATCGCGTAGTGGTTGTTCCCGACCAGCACGAAGAAGCCTTTGTCGATCACCGGCGTGTCGTGAAACTCTTCGTGGGTGTGGCGGGCGCTGAGAGGTGGAATCGCGGCATCGAAGACCGTTGTGTACCCAAGCCCGGCGTACAAGTAACCCGTGGCGAACGTCGTCGGGGTGCTGCCAAGCGTGCCGGAACGGAGGTGGTCGGTCCGGTGGTACGGGGCCGAATCGCGGCGGTCTTCGGGGCGAAGTTTGCGGGCGATATTGACCTTCGGCCCGGCGATGTGGGCGTGAATGTCGATCCCGCCCGGCATCACAACTAACCCAAGCGCGTCGATCACCTTGCCCGGCAGGTCGGCGGCGTCAGTCGGCGCGACAACAATTTTGCCGTCCCGCATCCATAGGTCACGGACTTCGCCGTCGATACCGTTGGCCGGATCGTACAGGGTGCCGCCAGCAAGAAGGGTGAGGCTCATGTCGTTGTTTTATCGGGTACCGATCTTCACTTCAAAATCGACGGTGAATTCCTTCAGTTGTGGCAACCGCGAAATGCACTCCGAAGCCGCACGGGCATCGGCATCGGAAGCGGCCATCAGGCGAATCAGGATTTTACTCGGACTCACGTGATTCACTTCGGTGACGGTCGCCCAGCCGTAGCTCGCATTCCGAACCGCAGCGGGGAGTGTTACTACCGTTGGTTCACTCGGTTCTTGGCTCCGGCCAATCGGCAGCTTCACTTCGGGGTTGGGTTTCGCCGGACTCCATTCACTCGAAGTCGGTGCGGTCGGTTGGGGCTGGCGACTAACGGCGGGAACGGGCGGGCTGAACTTGCGCGCCGTCGTCGGCTGACTCGGCGTGAAGGCAACCGTGTCGGTAACAGGTGCAGATTGCCACGTCACGCCACCAGATGGTGGCATTTCGCTGATCGCACCGGACGGCACAATTGTCGGCGCTGGGAACGCTTCAAACGCGGGCGGGACTGGCATCGTGTTCATAATCGGCGTAAAGGATGGCACCGTCACTGTGTTGACTGGCACCGTGTTGACCGGCATTGTCTGCGACGGCGTCCAGGGTGCTGGCATCGGCAGGGGCGCGGAAAACTGTGGATTCGGCACTGGCATCGGAACAAATGTCGTCACAGGTATAGGTTGGGCCGCGACCGGGAATGTCATTACTGGCGTCGGTGAGCCAGTCACGATCGGTGGTTCAGAATAGTACGTCGGTGCCGCGTTCGTGGATTGGTAGTATGGCTCGTTGAGGGGCGGTGAGTAACCACCGACGTAGGCGGGTGGTTCGCTGGTCAGGACGCGGGCGGCGTTGCTGGGAACCGTGACCGGGAACGCGCCCGGTGTCGCCCCGGTTTGCGTGTACCAGTTCGTGGAACCGCGTGGGTATTGCCCGTTCGGGGCGTGTGCGTTTGAGCCGGGCGTTGTGGTTCCCCAACCGTACCAGCGGTAAGCCGGCGGGCCGGCGTACACGCCAGTGTTTTGTGCCGGATTCGCGCCGGGATTTTGTGCCGTGATGTAGGAACCATTCCCAGGGGGGCTGCGTGGGGCGGGCGTTGGCGCTTGTGTCGGTTTGCCAACAACCACATCCTTCAAACTTGCCCACGTGCTGTCCACGAACGACGGCTTTTTCGCCGGGACCGTATTCGGAATGCTTGTGACCGAACGGGTGTTTTGTTGGGGCCAGTCGGAGCCGCCAATTAATGGGCGGACGGTTGACGACGACGGCGTGGTCATCCAACCGGCGGGCTGTCCGGGGACACTCGCTTCCGGTGCTAAGCCACGTGTGATGACTGGACTTTGCGCGTCCGTGATGGGTTGCGGCTTGCCTAGCTTCGCGGCAGGTCCAGGTGTGCGATACGGCGAATAATCGCTTTGCGCATGGGCGAAACAAGCCGCGCCGACGGCAATGCCAACGATTGCCAGGGCAGCCACCCCCCGCTGCGCGCCACCAAAATTGCGTGAGGCCGTGACGGGGTTTGTTTCCACGGGTCCGATCCTTCGGTCTGCCAGCAGCCGGTCCGTGGCTACTGTCGGTTAGTATCTAGCACAAACTGGGCGGTCGTCACTTCTTCGGCGTCGTCGATTTTTTGTTGTAGGCCGCAGGGGGTTGATTGTTAAAAGTGGCGGGGCGATTGCCCGGTCCACCGCCGGCAGTACTGAGGCCGAAGCGGTTCAACCCGAACGAGGACGTCGGGATGCCGTTGAACGTAACCGGGTGGCCGGAACTGGGCAGCGACGAAATCGGCTCGCCGGCTTCCGGCAACTGGGCCGGTTCTTGGGTGGGATTCTGGGTCGCCGGGAGGAAGCCCATGCGGAGTTGCGAAATCCCGTTCGGCCCACCTGCCCCTGTGCCTGTCGGTAGGCCCTGAGACTGCAAACCGGGTCGCACGCCGTAGTAGTAGTTGATGCCGGGATCGCCGCCCCGTAACAAGTTCAAGTACGGACTCAACGGTTGCGTCTGCCGGTTGTAGGCGTTCGGCGCGAACCCGCCGGGCGGTACAACTGCCGGGTACTGCGGAGCCTGGGCGATGCCGGTCCCTGCAATGAGCATGCTACACACGGCTAGCAAAAACCACTTCTTCATGATGTTACTCACAGAGTTACCGGGCTGTTGCGGCGCCGGTGCTGAAGTTCGTTCCCCGACCCGCGATCTGGTTGTAGCCACTGGTCCCCAATAGCGTCACACCCAGTATCCGTTCGATCGGCGAAATCACCCGAGCAAGGGTCGTATCAATTGTCACAATGCGTTGTGCCTTCACGTACACCCGGTCGCCGGGCATGATCTGGTAGTTCGTGGTCACGATGCCGTGTTGCGTAATGCCGACCCAATCGACCGGCAAAATTTGCTCCGGTTGGCCGGGGTGTGGTGTCCGGCGGGCAATCCAAATGTTGCGCTTACTGGCAACAGGTTGCAACCCACCCACGGAAGCCAGTGCGTCCAAAACCGTTTCACTTCCGGTGACCGGCAGTGGCACAACTTGTTCGCCAATGCCGCCGCCGTCCAGAATCACGTAGAACTTTTTGCTGTTGTATTGCACCACGTCCAAAATCACGATTAGCTGGTCCGCATCAACGCCACCGGCGTCCGGGAACACTTGCTTGGCCAGTGATTCACGGATCGCCGTTGCTGCTTGATTCAAGCTCAGCCCCGCCACGGGAACCGAACCATACAGCCCCAGATAAACCGAGCCGTCGGGCCGCACCGCGTACTCACCCCAGACGGGTTGCAACGGGGTGCTTCGTAATTTATCCGTGAAGACTTTTTTGCCGGTCTTTTTGTCCAGAAGCGGTTTCTTCTCGTCCTTCTTGCCGTCTTTAGGCGTCTCGTATTCGAGTTCCCGAATGCCGACTTCGATCCGCAACACGTCCGGCGGTTCGATCACGTATTCGGGCAGCGTGATTTTTTGCAACTCACGGGGCACGCTCCCATCGGGTGGCACGACGATTTGTGGCATGTCGTTACGGTGTGCGAGCAGTGGCGCGGAGTTCATGCAGCCCACGGAGGCCAAGCCGAAGCTCGCCACCAGCAGCACCGCAAGCTGACGCAATTGTCTAATGTGCCTATGTCCCCGCATCATGACCCCGCCTCCCACCGCCGCCCAAATCGAACGGTCCGCCTCCGTGGTGTTATCGGTGTTACGCGGATCCGAATTGAGAGATTCACCCCGACAACCTGCACAATCGACAAAGTGACCGGCGACGGAAGAATACGCAGGTTGTGGTGACCAGATGGGTTCAAGAAACGGGGCAAGCCGTTCGGCACTCCCGGCGAACCGGCGACGTCAGTCGCCTGGGTG
>JAYSXU010000900.1:0-2464 GCA_043716965.1 Fimbriiglobus sp. | reverse complement strand
AACACCGTGGCCAGTTCGACCAGTTCACTTTCGACGTTCTCGGCTTCAATTCGTTCGGACAGGTTTGCCAAGGAAATTTGTGCAGCCGTGGCTGTGATTCGGGCAATCGGTCGCACGATACGCGAGGAAATCACCCACCCACCGACCAAGCCGACAATCATAACGGTACAACCCGCGATCGCCAATTGCCACGCAAAGAACCGTAATTCCCCTGTTAGCCGTTCGGTCGATCGCCCCACGATGATGTGCGTGTTCCGGGGGCCAATCTTGGTGCATTGGCGATAGGCACCGTTTGAATACAGCAACGACTCGGTCCCGGCTTTCGGGCTGGTCCACGGAACCCGCGTCAACGAAAGGTTCACCGCTTTGAGCGGCGTCCAATCAGCCCGGCAGACGCCGTAGAACCGCGTGGCATCATCGGACCGCCATCCCGGCGGCGATAAGTCTTCCAGCAGTCGTTCCAGGGGTGGCAGCGGTGGCCTTGGTTTCCAGTCTCCTTTTCCACCAAGTGGGCCGCGGTCTTTTTCTTTTTCCTTGAACCGCCCCCCCGGATTGTTGCCCTCTTTTTTGCCACCGGGTGGTCCCCGGTCTTTCTCCTCAAAACCCTGCGGCGGAGGCGGATCACCCGCGAGCATGAACAGTGGAAACGGCCGCATCGTCGTGTCGAGGTAGTTCGCCGCCGCGAGCAAGTCCGCATCGACTTCATGGAAGCGGGCCGATTGCACTTCGTAAAAAAGGAAGACCGCAAACCCCCCGACGACGCCTGTCAACACGGCGGCGTACCAGAGTTGCAACCGCCAGCGGATCGACTTAACCATCAATCACGTACCCCATCCCACGCCGCGTGGTGATGAAGTCCTTGCCGAGTTTTTTCCGCACGTTGGAGACGTGGACTTCCACCAGGTTGGAAAGCGAGTCGTCATTTTCATCGAAGATGTGTTCGTAAATCCGCGTCCGAGTTACGACCTCCCCGCGATGCCGAATGAGCAATTCGACGATGGCATACTCACGGGCGGTAAGGACGATTTCTTGCATCTCCCGCGTCACTTTTTTCGCACCCGTGTCGATCGTGATATCGCCGAATGACAGTAGCGGGGAAGGTTGACCCGCCGCCCGCCGGATCAATGCCCTGACTCGCGCCAATAACTCCGCTAATGCAAACGGCTTGACGAGGTAATCGTCCGCACCGACATCGAGACCCCGGACTCGGTCGTTCACAGAGTCCCGTGCGGTGAGCAACAGCACGGGAGTTTTGCGGACTTGGCGTAACTTCGTCAGCAGCGTCCAGCCGTCC
The DNA here is from genome assembly GCA_043716965.1 of Fimbriiglobus sp. Classification (GTDB taxonomy): domain Bacteria; phylum Planctomycetota; class Planctomycetia; order Gemmatales; family Gemmataceae; genus Fimbriiglobus. The sequence continues at coordinate 1,170 of JAYSXU010000900.1, read as the reverse complement.
ATTTTGGGAAGCATCACGTCCAAAATGATGGCGTCGTATTCCCACACTTTCGCCAGATACAAGCCGTCTTCGCCGTCACGTGCTTCATCGACGGCGTAGTTTTCCTCGCGGAAACTCCGCGAAATCACGGACAGGAGTTCGGGTTCATCTTCAACAACAAGCAGACGCATTTCAGGCAACCTCATCGGCTAAGGTCGGCTAGGTCGGCGCGGGGTGACAATGCGATGTCACTCCGCACCGACCGTCACGATTCGCTCAATTCCGTTTGGTCTGGCTATCCTAACGACGCTGACCGCCACGTGGTTGTGTCATATCGAGTGGGTCGAAGCTGTCGCCCGGTGCCACGAAGATTTGTGGCGGAGTGAATCCCAACCGTTGCGGTTGGGGATTCACTGGCGATGCACTCGCTGGATCAGTCCGTTGGCCGACACGATGATGTAGTCCCGGAGTTGAAACTTGTTGAGTGTGTGGGGCCGCAGGTGTGTTCGGCGACGGCAACGGTGCGACTCCCGGTCGTCGCCCGGCTTCAGCAAAGTTCACCGCATGAACGAAGGTCTCACCGCGTGTAATCGTGATGACGGAGCTAACTTGGGTTGTCCCATCAAGTCGCGTTTCCCGGACTTGGTACTGACCCAACCGCATCCCGGCTGCCACATCGAAGCTGTAATCTCCGCGTCGATCGGTTGCGGAAACGGAGATGACGCTACCGTCTTCAACACTGATGAGTTCGACCTTTCGATTCTCTAAACCCCGTTCCGTGCGATCAAGTTTCCCGTTGCCGTTGGCGTCAGCGAAGGCAGTCCCGTCAATCCCGATTCGGAAAAAGAATGTATCCTGTTGGATGTTCGAGAGAGTCGTATTGCGGCGAATGACATCGGTCAACGTGGTCGAGTCCAATCGGCGAGCGTCGCGGGGATTGAACGTATTTTGATACCAAAACCGATCACCGTCGCGGAGTCGCTCGAATTGATTTTGCAGGATCGTTTTCACGAGGATCCCCGTGCTGCCACCGCGCACGTGGTCCTCTTCTAGCGCACCAACCCAGGCGTCAATTTTGTTGACACTTCCGTAGAGGCTCTGCAATTTCTGTTGCAAGTCGGTGTTGCTTGTAATCTGTGCGAAGCTCGTGACACGTGGTAACCCGTAGGACGCTCGCATGGTGTTGTAATC
>JAYSXU010000899.1:0-2467 GCA_043716965.1 Fimbriiglobus sp. | reverse complement strand
GACCTTGGACCATCCCGGCCATTGCGGCTGCCGCGTTGTTCAGTACCTTGCGGCTGATCCGGTTCAAACCGCTTATATCGACGACCGAGTACATCATCATCACGTCGCGGGTGCCGACGTAGGGTTGCACTTGGCCGCTGGCGAGCGTACTGACCATCAACTTCGGTACCCCAACCGGCAACGCCCGCATCGCCGCCGTGCCAATCGTTGTGCCTGCCGACCCGCCCAGACTCAACACGCCGGAAAGTTTGCCGTCTCGGTAGAGTTTGGCCGCGATTTTGGCGGCACCCTGGGCAGCGAGTGTGATCGCGTGGCCCCGGTCGGCTATCGCTTTTACGTCCGCGTATCGCACTCCTGCCGCGGTGAAGATTTCTTCCCGCAAAATATCCGCGACGAACGGCGCTGGCCCGATCACTCCCGCGTCGGCGACGAGTACCGGCACCTCGGCGGCATGTAAACGCGCGCGAACATAGGCGAATTCCGTGCCTTTGGTGTCGAGCGTGCCGATGAGAAGAACAGCCACACGTTGCTCCGGGGTTGAACTTGGGTAGATTGCGCACCGTCGCAAAACGAATGCTATGCTACCAGTGAACGAGTCCAGTTCCACCGTGATCCGGTAGAGGCAGGCATGCGCGCGACTATCTTACGCATTCTGAAAAACGGCATTCCCACGGCGATTGCGCTGGCACTCCTGGGTTACATGATGGGCGGACTCGCGGGTATGTGGTTTGAAAGCAATCAAGTCCCGCGAACGGTGAACGGCAATTTGACGGCCAACGCCATGATTGGTTCGGGGAACGACATTACCCAACAACTGCGTGCCCGATTGCCGGTCACAATGGCCACGTGGGGCTTTGCCTTGGTCACCGTGTTTGAATTGATTGCGATGGTCTGGCGCGGTCCCCATGCGGTTTCTCAATCGCGTCCCGTCGCCAAATCGGCACTCAATCCAACAAATGACCTCGACCCGGAAGTCGAACAACTCCTCAATCAACTCCTCGAACAAGCTGATGCGGCCCGTGCCGCTCAAGTGAATCTCCCCATTGAAAGCCGAGTACCGGCCACCGTAGTAGGTTAGCTGGGAAGTTTTCCTGGTTCACCCGGTGACGTTCGATGATTCCACGCGATGAAATCCTGGCCCGGCTTCGTGCGCAGATTGCGGCCGGGAGGCCGATCATCGGCGGCGGCGCGGGGATCGGGCTGTCGGCAAAGTGTGCGGAATTGGGCGGGATTGATCTCATCATCATCTACAACTCCGGTCGGTTCCGGATGGCCGGTCGGGGGTCGCTGTCCGGGATGATGCCCTACGGCGATGCGAACCAAATCGTGATGGACATGGCGCGGGAAGTGTTGCCAATCGTGGAGCACACGCCCGTGCTGGCTGGCATCTGTGGCACCGACCCGTTTCGCATTATGAAGCGCTTCTTACTGGATGTGCGGGATGCGGGATTTAGCGGGGTACAGAACTTCCCCACCGTCGGCTTGATCGACGGCCAATTCCGGCAGAACCTCGAAGAAACCGGCATGGGCTTCGACAAAGAAGTCGAGATGATCGCCACCGCCAGCGACCTCGGGCTGTTGACCTGCCCCTATGTTTTCACCGAACACGAAGCCGAAGCGATGGCGGCGGCTGGAGCGGACGTACTGATCCCACACATGGGCCTGACCACCAAAGGCAGCATCGGTGCGAAAACCGCGATGACACTGGTCGAAGCGGTTACGCGGGTGCAAAGTCTGTGCGACGCCGCCAAGCGCGTGAACCCGGACATCCTCGTCCTCTGCCACGGCGGCCCCATTTCCGAACCCAACGATGTGCGCTACGTCCTCCAAAACACCAAAGGCGTCGTCGGCTTTTTCGGCGCCTCCAGCATCGAACGCCTGCCAACAGAAGTGGCAATCACCAACTGCGTGAAAGAGTTGAAAGCGCTGCCGTTGACGTGACCATACACGAGATAATGATCAGTCGAATAACCTACACCGCACCCGCGAATAACACGTCTCGGACCCGTGCGGTCCGATTCGCATTTAATACTTGACTGGATACCCAAGAGATCACATCGGGATCGATCGGCTTGCGGATCGGATTGAAGCCAGATTTTATCGCCGCGTCAGCCATCTCACGAGCCGCAGTGTCTTCCCCGAGACGCATCAACGTCGTCAGCGCTGCATCGAAACCCATCGACAAAATTTCCCGCACGTCCTGGTAAGTATGTTGGTTAACAGGGAGTGTTCGGTAAGCAATCCACCCGTCGTCAAAGTACCGCAACTGTTCACGATGAAGTAAGTTCCGGTCCTCGCCGGTTGCTTTGGAAGCACGGAAGTAACAGATGATCGAGGCTACTGTATTCGTGAATGCGTTGGGCAGTCGTTTCTGTAACTCGTTGATGTATTCCCATGCTTCCTTAACCTGGCCTTCCGTGCAAATTTTTAGTGCATAGCCGACGGCCATCACCGTGAACTCGCGTCC
>JAYSXU010000898.1:0-7265 GCA_043716965.1 Fimbriiglobus sp. | reverse complement strand
AACCACCGCCGCCTTTCAACGTAATTGTCATGGCTTCAATGACAACCGTGGTGCCGGCTTTCAGGTGAATCTCTTGGCCCGCATCCACGGCGTGCTTGGTGCCAGTTTTTTCCTGATAGCTTGTCCCAATCGTCATCGAAACCCCGCCGTCGATCTTTTGTTGCAGGTCGCCCGTCACGGACAAGTCGTAGCCCGCCTTGACCGTCTCCGTTCGTTGGCCGCCAATTTCAAGGTCGTAAGTCGCATCCAGTAACTCGGTGACCGCTTTTTTCACGTGCAAGTCCGAGGTGTCGTCGATCAACTCGTGTTTCTGCTTCTTGACGTGAATGTCGAGGTTCCCCGGCCCGTCGATGCCACCCACCAACAACTTCATGTCCCCGCCGATGTGTTCGTCTTTGTCTTTGTGAACCTTCAGGTGCTGGTTGATGGCCACTTCTTCAAACTGGTTGCCCTTCTTGGTTTCACCGCTGGCGTCGCCTTTGTGGTCGTTTTGTAGGTAGAACCCGACACGCAGGTGGCGGTCGTTGCCAACCCGCTCCATGCTGTCGTGGCGAACCCGTTCGTCCATGTCCTTCTGGGCATGAATGTAGATCTGTTCCTTGTCCGCTTTGTCCTCGAAACGGATCGCGTTGTAGCCTACCCCGCCGGGCGAAGAGTTGGTCCGGATGTACGACTTCGTTTTCTCATCGGGGAGTTTATACATCGGCATCTGATCCGGGTTGTAGACGCACCCGACGATGATCGGCTGATCCGGGTCGCCTTCTAAAAAGTCCACCACGACTTCCTGACCAATCCGGGGAACGCTCACCATACCCCACGCCCGCCCGGCGGAGAGATGAGCCACGCGGACCCAACAGGAGCTATCGGCGTTCTTCTTGCCTTCGCGGTCCCAGTGGAACTGCACCTTCACGCGGCCGTACTTATCGGTAAAAATTTCCTCGCCGGGCGGTCCCACCACGACGGCGGTTTGGGAACCGGAAATGACGGGCTTCGGGGTATCCCGTTCGGGGCGGTAGGGCAGGGAAAGCGGAATTGCGGTGAAGATATTCGAGTACCGGAAACCCAGCCCGTCGTCAGACCCCGAGCGGTACGTCGCGGGGACGTGAATCGTGTGGGTCACAGAAGTGATGACGTAGTCACCCTCAATTCTGATCGGCGTCGTCACCGTGTCAGTTGTGAGTGTTGATACGGAGAACTTATGCCCGCCCACCAGCTGGCGACACGAACTCACGCCCCGAACGCTGACCGCGCTCGTGGCGATTCGCTGCATCCGTAAGTTGACGGTGCGTTTGTTGTCTTCAAAAATCTTCTTCAGTTCCGCCGGTTGTTCGCCACCGCCGGAATTGATGCCGTCAAACCGTTGTGCGTACTCCCCCGGCCAATCGTACACTTCCAGCTTGGAGTTATCACCCACGGCGAGCTTGTGGGAAACTTTCCCGATCGTGACACTCTCCGTGATCGGCTTTTCGGCTTCCAGGTGTTGGTTGGGCAGTTCAAACGCATGATCCCACAACGTGACTTTCCCGGACGTCTGTTCCTGAATCTTCGTCATCTCGGAGATGTGATCTTTCTCGCCGGACGCTTCCTGGTTGGTGGTCTTGTAGATGACGTTCGCCTGACCGGGAACCGCCGGGTGGTTCTGGGCCGTGTTCGCCGCCACCATGACGTGGCTGCCGGCGGAGTGTTTGAAGAAGTAATAAATCCCTTCTTCTTCCATGAGTCGGGAGGCGAAGTTGAAGTCGGTTTCCCGGTATTGCACACAAAAATCCCGTGGCTCGAACGTCCCCGAAAGCTGGTATTCGACATCGAACCCGGCGAACACTTTCTTCAAAATGTCCGGCACGGTGATGTGCTGAAAAATCCGGCTTTGGCTTCTCTTGCTGAGCAGCCAAACCTTCGGTACGACTTCCAGGCGGTAGTCCGTGAAGTCCGGGTCACTTTCCCCCTGCGTCAAGCGAATGCAAATCCCGGAAAAGAACCGCGCCGCATTCTTGGGCAACTCCAGGCGGACCGAAATCGGCTGCCCGATCAGTTTGTCAAACGGCACGGTTGTTTGGCGAGAGGTTTTGGCGTCGATGGTGTACCGAAACGGTTGCGACAAGCCTTCCGTGCCGTGAAGCCCCATTGCCAGCATCACGTCTTGGCCTAACGGCGTGGTGATGATGAGTGGTCGACCGGCCTGTATGTATGAGTTGGCCATATCGATCTCGTGCTTCGATCTACGGTGTCGAGTCGTTGTGAGTATACGCCACACAAAATCGGGTAACAAGGGACAGACCGCCCACGCTGTGCAGGGGTACAGCTAAAAGCTCAGGGGGGTTAAATAAGATTGTTCACCACAGAGACACAGAGGCGTAGAGAAATCTATAGGAGTTACACAGACATGCCGAAATCCAAAACTGATCACGAAAGTACGATAGCGCGAAAAAATCCACATTTTCTAGCAGCCAGTGCTCAACGGGTTTTCAGCCCTGAAAGGGCCGTTCTGTCAGCCCAGGGCCATGCCCTGGGGGCTGGGGACCGGGTAACGATCTGGTTTTCGGCCCTGCCTCGACCGCTCCATCCCGACAATTGCCACACGCATAGCCGTCCCTTCCCTGGTTCCCAGGGCATGGCCGTGGGCTGATAGAACGTCCCTTTCAGGGCCGAAAGCCAAGAGAAATCACTTGCCCGAAATATTTGCTAGACCCGTGGAGAAACTGGTTTTATGAAGCCCAGAAATTGAGTTCACCCACGTCGTCGGTTCGCCGGGATTCGTTTTGGCGGTCGGGATTGTTGCTAAACTATTAGCATCATTCCGTTCGGGATTCTTGCCTCGTTTCATTGAGCTTTCATGATTTATGCCGTACGCTGTTCATCGTGTCAAAACTTGTCGCGGGTCAGTGCCGATGCACTCGGACAGATGGTGGGCTGCCCCCATTGCGGGATTTCGTATGTTGCGGAAGCGGTCGCGGAAACGAGCACCGTTGCGACACCGAACCCATCTCGACCCGTGCCAACACAGCCCACACGAGCGCGGCCCCGGCGTGATGTTCCGGTGGTGTATCCGACGAAACAGGATTCACACGGGCACGATGAAGAAACCGAACAGCCCGGCCCCAAGCCGATCTTGTTTGGCATCGCATTGCTACCATTCGGTGTGCCGTTGTTGTGGCTGATTGCACCATTCGTCGGGATCAAAGAGCCGGTCTTTTCGTTCGCAACCCCCGTCGCGCTGGCAGTCGGGTTGGCGGGATTGTGCTTGGGCATCGCGTATGCCGCCGCGTGGAAGACCAGTACGAAAATCAAAGCGATGATGATGCTGATCCTACTCGGCTACGGCACGGCAGGCTTTCTTTACTTCATCAAGAAGGAGTGGGCACAAGAGGTCCGCAAACACATCGGCCCACCGATCCTCGACTGGAAGGATTTCCAGCCACCCGACGATAAAGCCTACAAAGTAAGCTTACCCGGCATTCCAAAACCCGTGACCGTCAGTCCACTCCCGAACTGGCCGCTCAAAAGCTTCCGCATCGCGCGCGACGAGAACAACCGCAACGAAGTCTTGCACATCAGCTACGAAATGGCCCACGGTTCCCCCGCTGAACCCGTTGCCGCCCGTGCGGTCAAAGACGACGATTGGTTCGCCGCCGTTCGCACAGCGGTCCTGGAAGTGACTCAAGGCGAAATCACGGCGGAGCGGGAGGTCAAGCAGGACAAACACATGGCCCGCGAATACACGCTCACCCTGCCGGACGGTGCCACCAACCGTATCGTCCGCGTGATTCGCGTCCGCACCCAGAACAAAGCGTATTACCTCGCTGTCGAAGGCGCCTTCATCCCCGCCGACGCCAAGTACGTCCGCAAGTTTCTCGACTCGTTTACCCTGACTCCGTAATCCCGCAACCCTGAGGAGTACCGATGAAAACCAGTTACAAACGATTGGGACTGATCGTGACCGCAATCCTAGCAGCGATCGGCTTCGCGGCGTGGTTCGGCTTGTTCAATCTTGGCGTAGTGCCGCTCGCCGCCAACGATGTAAAGTCAGTCGAAATTGATCGAATTGACTACGACCCCCAATCACGAATCCTCCCACAAGAAGTCGTCATCTCCGAAGAGAAAGAGGCAATTGCCGCATTGATGCAAGTGGTACAATCTGCCCGCGAAACGTCCGACCACAAATGCGGCAGTCGTGGCACGATCACACTAAAGACGGCGACTGGTGCGAGTACAAAATTGCAGTACCTGGCTGGCCATGACGAGCAGTTTTACGAGTTCCGGTACAACCAGAAAATTTACATAGTGTCACGCGACAAGTTTGTTGAAGTGATGCAAAAACTCGGCGTGAAGGTGCCATTGAAGTGTTAATTAAAAAATCCCCGGAGCTTGGAAGAGTGGGGGTGCCCTGAGCCGCGCCTTCAGCCACTTATGGCTGCTTCTTCCGACCTGACCAGGTTCATGACTTCCAGCCGGTCAGGCCCCCACCCATCCAAGCCCCGCAGGACTATTTCGCGTCTGCTTCGCCAAAAAGGTTTGCCGTCAGCAATTGGTCCAAACTGTACGGGCAGTTTACTGGAAAATCCGCTGTTGTCTTCCCCGTTTCTACAACCGCCCGCTTGACAGCTTTCAAGTAGGACGCCGGAAGAACTGATTCGGCGTGGTTGTAAAGCACACCACGACCGAGTAGTCCTTCCAACTCCTGGCACTGTTTGATGATCGTCGCCTGCCAACTCCCGGACCGGCGGTCCGGTTGATGAACCCACTTCAACACGTGGGCTAAAAGAACAATGAGTCGGCTCTCGACTTCCCGCCGATCGCGTTTGGCCATGTCGGACAGGTACTCCGATAAATTCTCGGTATCGAGTTGGTCTAAAAGACCGCGTCGCACCAGTTCGGCAGTGGCCTCCAACCAAGCCGTCTCGTCCGCTTCGTAAAGCGCAGCCAACGTGTTACTGGTTCGCTGCACCATGATGTTGTCCTCATCACCGAATTACTTCTTAGTCTGCCCACGGGCGAAGATACTGGCCACGAAATTCAGGATGTCCGTCGCACTCGACTCGTTATAGCCGTAGTTGCGAATCAGGCGACTCTTGACCACGTCGATTTTCTCTTGGGTCGCGCGATCGACGACGTTGGACACGAGACTGGTGAGTTTGATCGTGTCCTTTTGGTCCTCGAACAGCTTCAATTCCAGCGCCTTTTGCAGCCGCTCGTTGGTCTTGTAGTCGAACTTCTTGCCGTCGATCGCCAGCGCCCCGATGTAATTCATGATCTCGCGACGGAAGTCGTCCTTGCGGCCCTCGGGGATGTCGATTTTCTCCTCGACGGACCGCATCAGCCGTTCGTCGGGTTCTTCGTAGTTGCCGGTGTAGCGGTTGCGGACCTTTTCGCGTTGGGTGTACGCCTTCACGTTGTCGATGTAATTGCCGCACAGCCGCATCAGGGCTTCTTCGTCGGCGGCGATGGCCCGCTGGACCTCGTTTTTGACGATGTCCTCGTACTCCTCACGAACGGTGGAAAGCAGTTCCTTGAAGTGGCGGTACTGCTCTTCGTCTTTCAGGAGGGCGTGGTGCCGTAACCCCTCTTCGAGTTCCTTCATCACCATGAACGGGTTGATGTTGTCCTCGTCCGGGTGGACGACGAGCGCGTTCGAGATTTTGTCCTGGATGTAACGCGGGCTAATGCCGGCCATGCCTTCGTGGGTGGCTTCGCGTTTCAACTCGATGACGTTGTCTTCGGTGAAGCCGGGCATCGTCTTGCCGTTGTAGAGCTTCAACTTCTGCAACATCGTCAGGCTGGCGTGCTTCGGCGGCGACAGCCGCGTCAACACCGCCCACATCGCCGCCACCTCGATCGTGTGCGGGGCGATGTGCTTGCCCTTCACCTTTTCGACGTTGAAGTCCTTCTCGTAAATCCGCACCTCGTCCCGGAGCCGCGTAACGTAGGGGATGTCAATCTTCACCGTGCGGTCCCGCAACGCTTCCATGAATTCGTTGCTCTGCAACCGACGGTATTCCGGCTCGTTCGTGTGCCCGAGGATCACCTCGTCGATGTCGGTCTGGGCGAACTTCTTCGGCTTGATCTTGTGTTCCTGCGACGCGCCCAGCAAGTCGTACAAGAACGCCACGTCAAGTTTCAGCACCTCGATGAACTCGATGATGCCCCGGTTGGCAATGTTCAATTCGCCGTCGAAGTTGAACGCGCGCGGGTCGGAATCGCTGCCGTACTCCGCGATCTTGCGGTAGTTGATGTCGCCGGTGAGTTCGGTGGAATCCTGGTTCTTCTCGTCTTTTGGTTGGAACGTGCCAATGCCGATGCGGTCCTTTTCACTCAGGACCAGCCGGTAAACTCGCACTTCCTGCCGGAGCATTTCGAGGAAGTCGCCGTTGTACTTCGTCAACCGCACCCGGTATTCGTACCGGCTGTACGGGCAGAGGTCGCCCTTGATGCGGATTTCATAGCTGTGCGGTTTCGCACACTGGTCGTTGAGCATCAGCAAAATTTGCGCGCGGTGTTCTTCCGGGATCAGTTGCAACGGCTCGCCGTGCATCGGGTCTTTGGTCCACGTGCCGTCGTCGTTTTTCCACTTGAAGCTGAACAACATGCCGTTGTCGGTCCGCGAGTACTCTTCGATGCCCCGCTTCAGGAGTCGGGCGATCGTCGATTTCGCAGACCCCACCGGCCCGTGCAACAGAATCACCCGGCGTTCGGTGCCGTACCCGAGCGCCGCACTTTTGAACGTGTTCACCAGTTGCATCAACGGTCGGTCCAGGCCGTAAATGCCATCGGAGTGCCGCGAGGCAAATTCGGTGAAGAACTTGCAGCGGGTGAGCTTCTCTTTGTTCTCGTAAACGTCCTCGACGCCGTGCGACAAAATCATGTCGTACACGCGCTGGTACGCCGTGCGTGTGACGCCAGGGGTGTCGAGGACGATGTTGAGGTACTCGTCGAACGTCCCTTCCCAGTTCAGCTTTTTGAAATCGGTGAGATCGAGTTTACTGCGAAGGGTATCCAGAATCGCCTGGGCTCGGGCCATGCGTGTGTCTCCTCAATGAAGGAACTTCGCGGGATTAACCGCGACAAACAGCAATGATGGGCACGTCAAATCAACAGAACGCTACGGGGAGAAGACCAGTCGGGCACAGAAGCTTACCACCCCAAGCTCCGGTCCACAAATTGTTAGTCGCTAGCGTTGCCGTATTCTACCCCCATTCCCAAGTTGTTCCAAGTCTATACCGCTCACGGGTCGAATTGAGTTCCGGCCTCGATGTGCCGTGGGGTTGACC
>JAYSXU010000897.1:0-2471 GCA_043716965.1 Fimbriiglobus sp. | reverse complement strand
TCACCCCGGACACGATCGAACTCGTTGAAGCGCACGGCACCGGCACCAAAGTCGGTGACAGCGTGGAAGCGGCAGCACTCGCCGAAGTTTTTAACGCGGTCTCGTCCCAAAAAGCACGTCCGTGGTGCGCGATCGGGTCCGTCAAGTCGCAAGTCGGCCACACGAAAGCGGCGGCAGGTGCGGCGGGACTCATCAAGGCGGTTCTGGCGCTGCATTACAAAGTGCTACCGCCAACGATGAAAGTGACCCAACCCGTCGAACCGTTGCGGGTCGGCGATTCGCCGTTTTATGTCAACGCTCAGATGCGCCCGTGGTTGCCGCGTGCCGATCACCCCCGGCGGGCGGGTCTTTCTGCATTCGGCTTCGGCGGCAGTAACTTCCATGCGGTGTTAGAAGAACACCAACCTGCGAAGCGGGAAACCGATTGGGATGGTCTCGTCGAAATCCTGGCGATTTCTAGCGCGACCCAACAAGACATTGCCACGGAATTGACCACCCGACTTGGTGACCTGTCCTGGAAAACGTTCGCACGGGCTGCGGAAGCTTCGCGGTCGGCGTTCAACGCTGCCGCACCGTGTCGGCTGGTGATTGTCGCCCACCGGGACACGACGGATTTGGCGAAGCTTGTCACGACGGTGAAAACCAAAATGACGACCGACCCGATGCCATCGTGGCAGACACCGGACGGGGCCTACTTTGGCACCGGCACACCGGGCAAGCTTGGCGTGCTGTTCCCCGGCCAAGGGTCGCAGTACGTCGGCATGTTACGCGAATTGACCTGCCTGTTCCCCGAGATGCTCGACACGCTTGCCAATGCGAACGCCGAGGTGACTGCCCAACACGGTGCCGACTCCGACGCCCGTCGGCTCTCAGATCATGTGTACCCGCCGACTAGTTTTGAGGTCGATGCGAAGACACAGCAGGAAACCGCACTGCGTGCCACGGAAGTCGCGCAGCCGGCAATTGGTGCCGTCAGTTTCGGTGCGTGGCGGATGTTGAACGAACGGTTCGGACTGAACGCGGATGCGTTCGCCGGGCACAGCTACGGGGAACTTCCCGCCCTGGCCGCTGCTGGGCGATTCCGGGTGCAAGACCTGTTTGCGTTGTCGCGGTTGCGTGGCAAATTGATGGTCCAGCAAAAGATGGGCGATCCGGGTTCCATGCTCGCGGTGTTTACGACGGCGGATCGCATTGAAGGGCTTGTGGCCCAAAACAACCTCGCTGTTGTTCCGGCGAATTACAACTCCCCGTCCCAGACCGTGCTATCCGGGGCGACTGTCGAGATTCAGCGTGCGGAGCAAATCTTCAACGATGCCGGTGTTCGTGCGGTTCGGTTGCCGGTTGCGGCGGCGTTTCACAGCTCGTTCGTTTCGGATGCCGCAACGCCGTTCCGGCTGGCACTGGATGGCGTGGACTTTCTGCCCGGATCGAAACCCGTGTTCGCCAACACGACGGCGGCGGAATATCCCACTGACACTACGGCCACACGCGAATTGCTCGGCCATCAACTCGCCAAGCCGGTGGCGTTTGTCGATCAGATTCGTGCCATGATTCAGGCGGGGGTGAAATGCTTCGTCGAAGTGGGACCGGGATCGGTACTGACTCGATTGGTTGAAGCGACGTTAACCGAGACGCAAGCGGATGCCCAAGTGTTTGCCCTCGATGCGTCCAGCGGGAAGCGCCCTGGTGTGCTAGACTTAGGGCACGTTCTTGCGCGACTTGCATCGCGCGGGTATACTGTCCGATTGACGGAATGGGAACGGGGAAGCCGCTGTCGCCCGACGCCGGACCCGAAACCAGGGCATACGATACCGATTTGCGGTGCGAACTCCGTTCTGCCCCGGCCTAAGCGTGCGCCTCGTACTCCCGCACTGCCGGAGACGGGGTTTGCCAACGCGTCGTCCGCAATCGCTGCGTTAACAAGTGACCGCCGTGTTTCGATTTCTCGTGTGGGTACTTCCATGTCCGATCCCGCTGGGTTGCAACAGGCCCTGCAGTTGACACAACAGACGCTCGCGGCCTTGCACCAATTGCAAGACCAGACGGCCAAACTACACCGCCAGTTCCTCGATTCGCAGGCCCAAGCCCAGCAAACGCTTCACAACTTAGTGCTGCAACAAAATGCGTTGTTGTTCCCCGGCGCCACTCCAGCCCTGTTGTCGTTGATCCCCGCTCCAGTGACCCCTGTTGTTGCACCGGCCCCGATTGTGCCTGCGGCCTCCGCTTTGCGCAAACCAGAGCCAGAACTCGCCAATCGGCTTGTCACGGTTACGCCGGTAATGTCCCCAGTCCCACGAGTTGCTGCCCAAACAAACGGCACACATACTTCCGGGTCACGGAACCATGTCGAGCAGATATTGTTGGGTGTTGTGTCCGAGAAGACGGGCTACCCGACGGACATGCTGGATTTGGGCATGACGTTGGATTCGGACTTGGGCGTGGATTCGATTAAGCGGGTGGAAATCCTGTCC
>JAYSXU010000896.1:0-7269 GCA_043716965.1 Fimbriiglobus sp. | reverse complement strand
ACACGCAAGAAGTCGTGTACTGTGAAGCGAACGGGATTCAACACGTCATTCTTTCGCCCGCCAATTGGTACGGAACCGAAGACAAACCGGCTGCGGTTGACAAAAACCTCACGAAGTTTTTGAGCATCATGGACGACCCGTCAACGAAGCCGGTGCTGGTTCACTGCTTCGCCGGCATCCATCGAACCGGGGGTTATGTCGCGTTGTACCGGATGGAACACAACGGTTGGACTGCGGACGATGCCATTGCCGAAATGAAAAGCATGGGCACGATTCGCACCACGTTCGACGAAGAGATTCCCAATTACTTGCAAGCTTATAAACCCGGTCGATTGCGGAAGAAAAGCTGAGCGGTTCAACTGCTGTCCTTCAGCCGTTTTTGCATGGCACGGATTCCGATCGCTCGGAGTGTCTCAATGTTTCGTTCCGGGATTCGCAACAAATCATCTGGGTTCGCCGAGACTTCCGTGACACTGACTTCGCGTAGCAGATGGAGCATTGGGTACGGCGAACGGTTGGTGTAGTTCTCAACGGCATCGGCTGCCGTTCCGGCAAACTGGTAGTCCGGGTGAAAACTCGCAATCTGAATCACCCCCTCAAATCCCAACTCCTGTAGTAGCCCATCCGCAGTCCCGAGAAAGTCGTTGTAGTCGAAGAAGTCGCGTAGTACGCCGGGGTGGATGAGTAGTGTCGTCTCAATCGTTGCCCGATCCGCAACGGCCAACAGCTTCAATTCGTGACTCAACTCTACTTTCAATTCCGCCGTGTTTGTCGCATTCGTCACGACGTACCGAATCCGGTCCGCATCAAACACGCGCCGCGCAAACGGGCAGAGGTTCAGCCCCACGACAATCGAACTGATCCAGCGTTTCGTCGCATCAATCACGATCTGATTTTCCATGCTGCCGGTCACGCAAGATTTGGTTATTTTCACACTGCTCTCGCGGTTTATTGTAGTGCGACAGACCGAACTTTGCCGGAGCGAGCGAATGCGATGGAACTGGAGACTGGCATCTGAGGTCGCGGCCCGTGACCAGTTGTTATCTGAGGCGCTCGCCGGGTGTTACCTCGGGTCAGCGCAACGAGGGCCACGCCTTGGCGGACGGACGCCCGCTTTGGCGGCGTTGCGGGAGTACGACCTTGCCGATTACGGGCGGAGCCGGAATCACTTGGACGGACCGGTCTCGCGGTTGTCACCGTACTTACGACACGGCATGGTGACGGCCGTTGAAGTCCGCGACCATCTACGAAAACAGTACGGCTCTGAACCCCAACGACTTGAAGAGTTTTTACGGCAACTGGCGTGGCGTGATTTCTTCGAGAAAGTGTTGGATTGGCACGGCGACGCCCTCCACGACGACATTGAGGACGCCAAGCACGGCGTCGAACGAATCAACCTGCTCCCGCCCGAAGTTGCGAGCGGCCGAACGGGGTTGCCGTGCATAGATGGCATGTTGAACGAACTGTTCACCGAGGGCTACTTGCACAACCACGAACGGCTGTGGTTTGCGGCGTACCTGTGCCACTTCCGCGGCGTGACTTGGCAGCAAGGGGCACGGTTGTTTCGGCAATACTTGTACGACGGGGACGTTGCGAGTAACTCGTCGAGTTGGCAATGGGTCGAAGGCACCTTTGCGAGCAAGCCGTACTTCATGAACAAAGAAAACATTGCCACCTTCAGCGGTCGGCGGTGGTGCGACGACTGCCGGGTGAAGTGCCCGTTTGATGCGAGTTACGAGCAACTCCAGCACCGGCTGTTCGCCGGTAACCGCGCGCCCCTGGCGACCAATCGACCAGTGGCGATTCAGCCGGACAATCCGCCAGAAACTGAAGTTGCACTTGCGCCAGATATATCGGCAACGCTTCACCAGACCAAGCACCTAATATGGATTCACGACGCGGCGCTATCGCCCGAGGATCCGGCGATCAAGTTGAATCCTGGTGCGGCACTGGTGTTCGTTTTCGACAAGCCGCAGTTGCGTGCCGAACCGTGGGCGTTCCACCGGTTGGCGTTCGTCTTCGACGGCGTGTGCGACCTGTTTCAAACCGTGCCGAACCCGGTTCAAGAAGTTTGCGTCGGCGACCCGGTAGTGGAGATCACTCAGACAGCCAAAGTCACTGGCGCGGACACGATTCATGTCACGGATCATCCGAACCCTCGGGTGAGGCAGACGGTAGAGGCGTTGAAACGGCGCTTTTCGGTCGTCGTGCATCCTAGGCCGGTGTTGGCTGAGTACGCTGACGAACCACGGCGGTTCACCCGCTATTGGGAGAAAGCGGCCCCCCAGGTACTGGGGTACCAGCCGAAGGGAACTAAGAAGTTTCACAAATGACTCAACTTGCGATCTGGTGGATCAAACGAGATGCTCGCCTTGCCGACAACACGGCACTGACAGCCGCGTTGTCGGCACACTCGTTCGTGCTGCCGGTCTTCTGCCTGGAACCGTCTGTCCGGAAGGCCACCGATTTTTCGTTGATGCACGAACACGCCCAGTTCCAAGCGGTCCACCACGTGCGGCAACGACTGCGGAAGCGTGGGTCGGAACTTTTTCTAGGGCACGGGGACGCGGTCGCGGTGTTTCGTGAACTTCATCAACGGTTCCCGTTCACGCACCTTTACGCCCACGAAGAGGTCGGTAACGCGATCACGTTTGAAAGGGATAAGGCGGTTGCGGCGTGGTACCGGGAGGCAGGCGTGACTTACCGGGAGTTCCCCCAATCGAGCGTTCGCCGAAGCGGTGTGAACCGGGACCGCCTGCAGGAACTTTGGCAGCAACGGGTTGTGCAAGCACTGCCGTTACCGGCACCAGATCGGATTCCCCAACCAGCGAGTGTGCGGGCGTTCGCTGCACAAACCGACTTCCCGAGCCTGACACTGCCAAGGACCGCAACACTTTGGCAATCGGTCACCGAGGCCGACGCGGACTGTACGCTCTCGGACTTTTTGAACCGCCGTGGGCTGTGGTATCGCGGGGGCATTAGCTCGCCCATCACCGCGTTGAGTGCGGGTTCGCGGCTGAGCGTGCACCTGGCGTGGGGGACAATCAGCGTTCGGCAAGTCTGGCACGCGACCACGAACCGCATCGCCGAATTGGCCCTCGAGAATCACCCCGAACTGGTCCGTTGGAAGCGCAGCCTGGAAGCGTTCATCAGTCGGCTGCACTGGCGCGACCACTTCTCCCAACGCCTGGAATCCGAACCGGACCTGGAGTTCCGCAGCATTCACCCGGCCTACCGCAACATTCCCTACGCGAACGACGCCGCCCTTTTCGCAGCGTGGCGCGAGGGGCAGACGGGGTTCCCACTCGTGGATGCCGTGATGCGGTGCCTTGCCGCAACCGGGTTCGTCAACTTCCGAATGCGCGCGATGGTGACGAGCATTGCGTGCCACGCGCTCCACCTGGATTGGACGTTCATTCACCCGCACCTGGCCAGCGTGTTCCGCGACTACGAGCCGGGCATCCACTTCAGTCAGCTTCAGATGCAAGCGGGCGTGGTCGGGTGGAACGCCGTTCGTGTTTACAACCCGATGAAGCAACTCGCGGACTGGGACGCCGAGTGCCGGTTCGTCAAACGTTGGGTGCCGGAACTGCGGGGCGTGCCAACCGAGGCGATCCTGAACCACCACGACACGCCTTTGCTTCATTACCCGCCGCCGGTCGTCGATTTTGGCCCACGCACGCAGCAGATGAAAGACGTGCTGTACGGGATTCGCAAAACACAAGCCGCGAAGGACGCCACCCAAGCGGTGTACCGGAAGCACGGGTCGCGCAAGAAAGAACTCGCACGTAAGTCCCGCCAGCCGAAGAAACCCAAAGGCAACCCGAACCAGTTGTCCCTGTTCGATTAGGAAGGCCCGGCATGTCCGTCGCAGCGCTCGTCTACCCCCACCAGTTGTTCAGCCCGCACCCGGCCATCGCGGGCGCGAACACGGTCGTGTTCGTTGAAGACCCGCTCTTTTTCACGCAGTTTCGGTTCCACCGGCAGAAGCTAATGCTCCACCGGGCGAGCATGAAACGGTACGCCGCGACGTTGGCCGGAGATGGCATGAAAGTGCGGTACGTCGATTCCGCCGACATGCCGACCACCGCCGCGGTTGCGGATCATTTGACGAAGTGGAAGGTCAAAATCGTTCACGTGGTGGACCCCTGCGATGGTTGGCTGACCAAACGGCTGACCGCCGCACTCGACGCGCAGGGCATCAAGCTGACGGTTCTCGACGACCCGCACTTTTTAACGCCCCAAGCGGAGATCGACCGCTTCGTCGCGGGGAAAAAAAAGCTGTTCTTCACCGACTTTTACATCGCCCAACGCAAGCGGCTTGGGGTGTTGTTGGAGGACGGAAAACCCGTTGGCGGTAAGTGGAGTTTCGACCCGGACAACCGCAAGAAATTGCCCGCGACCGTGAAGGTACCCAAGGTGTCGGTGCCGGGTGAGGACGACTTCGCGCGGGACGCCCGGAAGTACGTCCACCGGCACTTCCCCGACGCGCTCGGCGACGACGAACCCCTGCGTTACCCGACCGACCACGCCGGGGCGAAACGCGCGCTTGCTGATTTCGTGAAGCACCGCTTGAAGTTATTCGGCGACTACGAAGACGCCATCAGCACCAAGCACGACGTTGCGTTTCATTCCATGCTCACGCCGGTGCTCAACACCGGGTTGATCTCCCCGCGCGACGTGATCGACGCCGTTCACGCCCACGCCGACGCGGTGCCACTGAACTCGCTGGAAGGCTTCACGCGGCAAGTGATCGGCTGGCGGGAATTCATGCGGCTGGTGTACCGAACCCACGGCAGCAAACAGCGGACGCGGAACTACTGGAAGTACACGCACGACATCCCCGCCGGGTTCTACGACGGCACCACCGGCATCGAGCCCGTCGATCACGTCATCCGCCAGGTTCTCCGGACCGGCTACTGCCACCACATCGAACGGCTCATGATCCTCGGCAACTTCATGCTGCTGTGTGACATCGACCCGGACGCGGTTTACCGCTGGTTCATGGAGTTGTTCGTTGACGCCTACGACTGGGTCATGGTGCCGAACGTGTACGGGATGAGCCAGCACGCGGACGGCGGGTTGATGACGACCAAGCCGTACATCAGCGGGTCGAGTTACGTTTTGAAAATGAGCGACTTTAAAAAAGGCCCGTGGTGTGCGGTGTGGGACGCGCTGTACTGGCGGTTCGTGGACCGGCACTACGACTTCTTCACCACAAACCCCCGCATGGCCGTGATGGCCAAGATGCGCGACAAACTAGGGGACAAACTGGTCGCACACCGCCAAGTAGGCGAATCGTTTCTTGCCAAACTGCACTCGGGAAGTGGGTTGCAAGCAGTATGAATTGCGTCGTGAATGTGACAAAACTTCAAACCGTGACTGTACTAACCCGTGTAACAAAAATAAATCTCGAACAATATTGTGGACTAAACTTGCCCACTGACCCTATTTATGTTTTGTCCAACCCAAATGCGTGTGCGTTGCGGTTGGTAGAAACTCGTTGTCGGGGACTCTCCCGGATCAACGGACATTTTTGGCACCCTGATTTTGGAGATGGTTGATGCACGATATCGTAGACACCGCAGTCGCAGCCGGCTCGTTCGGCACGTTGGTCACCGCAGTCAAGGCGGCAGGTTTGGTTGACACGTTGAAGGGCGCCGGCCCGTTCACGGTGTTCGCACCGACCGACGCGGCCTTTGCGAAATTGCCAGCCGGGACGATCGAAGCCGTCCTCGCCGACAAGGCAAAGCTGACTGCAATTCTGACGTATCACGTCGTCGCCGGGAAAATTCTCGCCAAGGACGTGATGGGGATGAACGGCAAAAGCGCGAAGACCGTCCAAGGCGGCGAACTCAAGATCGACACGACTTCGGGCGTCAAGATCGGCGGGGCAACCGTGACCCAAGCCGACGTGGCCTGCACGAACGGCGTCATCCACATCATTGACACCGTGTTGATCCCGGCGTGATGATTGTGCTGTAAAAAAATTGAGCGGGTCTGAATGAAACGTTCCATTCAGACCCGCGATATGAATGCCAATGCCGGCACCACATCCGTTACGCACGTCTTAAGAAGTGATGGTTTTCGTTCTGAAGATGTTGATCCGTATACAACTGAATCCGCAACACTTCATGCATTTTTCATGATACTGAATTTGTCGTAGCACTTTCGCAGTTGCAGCACTATAAGAACCGAGTAACAAACTCGCGGTCAGTGTCGTGGCATCTCTACAATGGTAGGTCCGCTACGGGGGGATTTCCATGTCGTGCGCAGACTTGGTCGTGGTGGGCGGCGGTATTGTGGGGCTGGCGACGGCGTACCAGTTTTCGCACCGGTTCCCCGGTCGCCGTGTCGTCGTGCTGGAAAAAGAAGCGACGGTCGCGGAACACCAGACCGGGCACAACTCGGGCGTCCTGCACAGTGGCATCTACTACAAGCCGGGGTCGTTGAAAGCGATCAACTGCCGGGCCGGGAAACGCGCGATGGAGACGTTCTGCCGGGCCGAAGGGATTGCCCACGAGATTTGCGGCAAGGTCATTGTGGCCGTCACCGATGCCGAGTTGCCCGCGTTGCAACAACTTTATGAACGGGGACAAGCGAACGGCGTTGCCTGCACGCTGATCGACAAAGTGCAGCTAGCCGAGTTAGAACCGCACGCCGCCGGCATCCGGGCCATTCACGTTCCTGAAACTGGGATCGTGAACTACCGACAAGTTTGCGAGCGATTGGCCGAGAAAGTTCGTTCGGCGGGCGGCAAGATTGTGTTCAACGCCCGAGTGACGGCGGTCCGTCACCGTGCGGATGAAGTGGTGATTGAGACCACAGCCGGTGAGCAGGTCGCGCGGCAACTCGTGAACTGTGCGGGCCTGCATTCGGATCGCGTGGCCGCGATGACGCATGTGGAACCCGGCGTGCAAATCGTCCCGTTTCGTGGCGAGTATTTTGCGTTGAAGCCGAGTGCCGTGACGCTGTGTCGGAACCTAATCTACCCCACGCCGGACCCGCAGTTCCCGTTCTTGGGCGTCCACTTCACCCGCATGATCGACGGGTCGGTCGAGTGCGGCCCCAACGCGGTGCTGGCGTTTGGCCGCGAGAGTTACCGCTTCTTCGACGTGAACCTCCGCGATTTTTTCGGCACCCTCACGTACCCCGGCTTTTTGCGCATGGCCCGCAAACACTGGCGAATGGGCCTCGGCGAGATGCACCGTTCGCTCTCCAAAGCGGCCTTCGTGCAGGCACTGCAACGGCTGATCCCCGAGATTCGTG
>JAYSXU010000895.1:0-7277 GCA_043716965.1 Fimbriiglobus sp. | reverse complement strand
CCGCGATCAGGTTCAACAGCGTGGTTTTACCGGACCCGGACGGCCCCATGAGCGCGATGAACTCGCCCTGATACACGTCCAGATTGAGGTGATGTAACACCTCGATCGTCTCGGACCCGCGTGTGAACGACTTGTCAAGGTTGCGAACTTCAACGATTGCAGACATCGGGAATTCTCGGGTGGGAAGGATCTGGGTTCATCCGAGCCACGACCGTTAGGGAGTGGCCCAGCCGACCTCATGCGATACGGTCGGTTGCCATCGAAGTAACGTAACGCGGGTATAGGGTTGGGCCATCCCCTGACGGTCGTGGCTCGGTCGGAAGGATTGTTACTTCGCCTCAGGGGCAGTCATCGGTAGGAACGAGACGACGGCGCCCATTTCGGGTTTCAGATAGGTGCCGGGTTTTTCACCGGCGGGCAGGGAGACTTTCACCCGCACGTTCACGATGCTTTTCGCACGGTTGGCAATCGGCATGATGCGGTCGAGTTTGCCGCTGTAGGTCCGGTCCGGGTACGCATCGGCTTTGATGCGGCACGGTTGACCGGCTTTGAGTTTCGCAATTTCGCGTTCGGGGATTTCCAAATCCGCTTCCAGGTCGGACAGGTTTGCCATGTCGCAAACCGACCCCGAACCCCCGGCGAAGGCGAGCGGGTTGACGAGGTTGCCTTCTTCGGATTTTTTCGTCAGCACGGTGCCGGTGATGGGCGCGCGAATGGTGCAGTTGTCCAACCGCCATTTTGCGGCAGAAGCACGGGCTTCGGACGACTTCACATCGGCGTCCGCACCCGCAACATCGGCGTTCGCCGACGCAATTCGTTCGGGTCGTGGGCCTTGCTCTAAAATCCGCAGGTCGATACTCAGCTTTTCCAGCCGGAACTTATTGGCGAGGGCGTCGTTGAGCGCTTGGTCCATTTCCTTACCCGAGACGTTGCCACGGATACCCTGAAGCCGTTGCAGTTCATCATCGGTGCGTGCTTTTTGCGCTTTCGCTTCGTTGATTTGCGCGATCAGTTGGTCTTTCTCAATCTGCCGGACCGATTGCGGCATCAGTTCGTCACGCTTTTGCGTAGCGGCTTTGTACCGCTCTTGGGCGGCCAACAACGACGATTTCGTTTCGTTGTAAACGTACTGGTAACTTCGCGGGTCGATCTCCGCAAGGATTTGGTCCTTCTGGTACAACTCGCCTTCCTTAACGTCTAACTTAATGAGTTGCCCCGCCACGTCGATCGGGCTGACGGCGACCGTTTGCCGGGGTACGAGATAGCCTTTCACTTCCAACTGAATCGTCCCCGATTCCACGGCGGTTGTTGTGCTTCCCGTACTCGACGTTGAAGTCGTGCCAGTCGTGTTGGTCCCATTTGCTGGGCTTGCAAGAACGCCGTCCGATTGCGGCCCGTTCTTGTAACTGCGGATGGCAACCCCGGCCCACGTGACGGCCAGCACGACGCACAATATCCAGGGCAACCACGTCGCGCCGCCTCCGCCGGACTTCGCGCCGCTGAGTTGGTTGTCTAGCCGCAACTGCTTCACACGGCTCAGCATCTCGCCGTTTTGGGCCGGTTCTGCGGCGTGTACGGGAATCGTTCTTAGGTCACTCATCGGCCTCTCCGGTCAGCACGTTCGTGGGGGTTCGGTTCAGTAACGGTGAAAGCAGTTGCAGGCAAACTTGCAAGACCGCGTGGCGGTCGAAGGCATTCGGATCGACAGACAATTGACCGCTTAAGCCTTGAAAGAGTGACATAATCACAGACGCGATGGCAGTGGGCGGCAACGGATTGTCACTCGGCAGCGACTTCTGTAAATCCCCGCTAATGTGGTTTCGCCAGCCCGCATTCGCTTCGGCCAGTTTCTGCCGATAGTCCTCACGGTGCTGAACTTGGGCCATGAAGGTATGCACTAGCGGACCCAATTCACTCCCCTTCGGTTTGGGATGGTCCGTAATCAGCATCCGCGTCAATCCGGTTCGGAGATATTCCCACGCTACGGAACTGTCGTGCGGGATGCGTTGTTCTTTCGCGTCTGCCATTGCTTCTTCGATCATCCGACCGAGCATCCGGTCGAACACCGCCAACAGGATCGCTTCTTTCGTAGGGAAGTAATACGTCAACTGCCCTCGGCTCATGTCCACACGCCGTTCGATGCGACCCAACGTCAACTTGTGCAAACCCTCAGTGGCAATGATCTCGGTTGCTGCTTGAATGATCTCGTCCCGCCGCCGTCGTGCAACGGCTGTGTCAGAGCCATTCGCGTGGGACTCGTGACCATTTGATTCAACAGACTGCTTACGGTTCGCCACAGAACCTCGACGCTTTAGACCGACCGGACTAATCCAATAATTCAATGGTAGACCGTTCGGTCTAAACTCGTCAAGGCGGCCTGACAGCTTCTCGTCAAGTTTTCATAATGTGCGTGGTGGCCATTCGGCTTGTCCAGATTCCCCAGGGTCACATTTACGTGGCTGCGATCTTCGGGAAATCCGCATAATCCGGGAAATCGCTCAATCGGGCAAACTCTTTCGTCGATGGTTAGGAGGGCGACATTCTCGGTTACGAGACCACAATGCGTATCTCGCGGCGAACGGTATTCTGGGCTGCGCTGGCAATTTTGATTGCCTCGGGATGCCGTACACCAGGGCCACCGCCGATCCAGCCATTTGTCCCACCGCCACCGATTGCACCCCTGGATTTGCAAGCAGTTTCGCCCACATCGTTGGAGCCGGATTACAAAACCTTACCGACGATCGACCCCGTTGCGGCCAACGTCGTGGACATCGTGCCGGTGCCGGTCGGGTATCGTGGGCTGAGCGAGGAAGTTTGCCGCAAAGAAGCCGTAGCCCGTGCGGGAATCGCCAACTTGTTACTCAACGAAGACCAGATCCCCGCCGAGGCTCCGAACGGTTGTCCACGCCCCTCTAATACCTTTGCCCAAGAACTTCGGTTTCACCTGTCCACGGAAGCCCGGAACCGGGCCGCAACCCACGCGCTGGAACAATTCTTCCAACTCGCGGACGCCGAAGGGCGAGGCGAGATTGTCCGGTCGTCGTTGCCGATCTTGGACCAGTTGCGTGCCAAAGTTCGGAAAGCGAAAGCGGACGGTTTGAAGGTGCCAGTCGATGCGGACGAACTGGACCGCCAACGAGTCGGCTTACTGGCCTTACTGGGCCAAGCGGACCTGGGTGCGAAGCTACTCGACATTGATTTGAAGCGTCGCATCGGGGTGAACGGCCACACGACGGAACGACTGCGCCCGCTGGGCAGTTTTGCCGTTTCCTCCGAAGCCGTCGATGCCGAAGCCGCCGTCGGTATCGCACTCGAAACGCGGGCCGATTTGCGATTGCTACGCACCGCCTATTTGCGGTTAACGATCGAGAACCTCCCCTCCGTCCGCGAGCTGCTCCGCAGTATGGGCGGGCTGAAAACGATTCCGACATTTGCCCTACGCAACGACTTGAACCGCAACCCCGGCCCCGACCCGGTCATCGTTGCGGAACTGGCAGTTCGTCGGCAACAACTTCTCGAACTCATCGCGGAGCGTGAACGCCAAGTCGCCGATGAAGTTCGTGCCGCCGTGGCAACGTTAACCAGCCAAACGCAACAAGTCGCACTCACCCGTTGGCGGGCCGAACAGATCATCGCCAAGGCAAAATCCACGACCGAGAAAGGGCCACTCGTCGAACTCCCGGCGGACTTAGAATCACTGCGTGCCCGCGCCGACGTGATCGCCGCCGTCATGAACTGGCACCAAGCCCGTGTGAAACTAGCTGGCGCGCAAGGGTTATTGGCGAGCAATTCTGAAATGCCGTAATCGTTGCGGAACCCTTCTACTGGTGCTGGTGTTTGTTCTCTCAGATCCGAATCACGTCTCACACCGTTGGAGTTCCTCCCATGAATCGCTGGATTTTAGCACTCGCACTGTTCACGTTCACTTTTGTGTTAGCTTCCTCGACACAGGTGGCGGCAAAGCCCAAGAAAAACAAGGGTGATGCGACACAAATCACCGAAGCCTTGTTCAAGAAGCTCGACGCGGATTCCGACGGGAAGTTGACGCTCGCGGAGTTCAAGAAGATCGAAGACAGCCTGCCCAAGCTCGCTGCCAAGAAAGCCAAGAAGGTGACCGCAGAAAAGCCCGACTTTGAAAAAGTGTTCAAGCAACTCGACAAGAACGGCGACGGTGGATTGGAGATGACCGAGTTCAAGCCCGTCGGCACACTCATCACACTGGTCGCCGCCAAGAAAGCGAAGTGAGGTTTGCAAGTGGGGCACCTGGATTTTGAAATTCCCGGCGAACCGGCGACGTCAGTCGCCTGGGTAAGAACCAACCACCCGTTTGATGCAGACCACCCAGCAGCTTACGCAGCCGGTTCGCCGGGATCACCGAATACCCCGGCGACGTCAGTCGCCTGGGTAAAACCACCCTGATGCGTGTGGCAGCCCACCCGGCAGCTTACGCAGCCGGTTCGCCGGGATCTGGAAGCACCCCTCACATCTCAGGTGCTTCGCGGGTCTCTTCACGTCAGGTTAAGGTTTCGTTGCTACAGTCTGCTTGATGTAGTGGATTGAAAGCCTTAACCGGGAAGCACAACCAAGATGAAACGGACGACGGTCGCAATCTTTGCGATGCTATCGGTGATGTTCTGGACCACTTTTCTGTCAGCCCATCCGGGTCACGATCACGAACAGGACGAGGTCGTATGGCAGACAACGACCCCAGTGAAATCATCGGGGGGGCATTCGGGAGTCGCCATTGTCGCAATGGTCTCACTGCTCGTCCTCGCAGCAGCCGGTAATGTGCTACGGCACAGTCCGACTCGGCTGGCTGTTGCCATCGTCGTCATACTCAGTTCGTTCGTTTCATTCGGCCTGACGGCGACCGAAAAGGATGAGAAAGCCGCCGTGCCAAGCATTCAAAAGCATTTTGAGCCGTTCAAAGGCAAACTGCAATTGCGAACCGACGACGACTTCCTTTACGTCGGCTCGAACGGTTTCCCGGACCACCCGATGATGATCGGCATCCGCGCGTGGCAGCAACAAGTCCCGCTTCCGCAACCGTACACCGGGAAGAACGCCTGGCAAATTCCGCTGCGTCCGAAACTCGCTGACAAGCCAATCTCCGCGAAGAAGGCGCTTTACCGGGGCGCGATTGCCCTCGCGGTGAACGGCGTGCCGATCTTCAACGCGCTGAACAATCGCGGTGAGGATGCGTACCTCGCGGGCGAACTCGACGAGTACGGCGGCCACTGCGGACGTGGCGACGACTACCACTACCACATGGCACCAGTGCATCTCGAAAAAGTGGTCGGCAAGGGCAATCCCATTGCTTATGCGCTCGACGGGTTTCCGCTCTACGGCTACGCCGACGCGACGGGCAAGGAACCGAACAATCTCGACGAGTTCAACGGGCGGATGGAGCCGGACGGCTATCGGTATTACGCGACCAAGACGTACCCGTACATCAACGGCGGGATGCGTGGCGTCGTGACCGTCCGCGGCGACCAAATCGACCCCCAACCCCGCGACGCACCCGTGCGGCCCGCAGGCCAGCCGCTTCGCGGCGCGAAAATCACCGACTTCACCCGCGATGATGTCAAGCATGTTTACACGCTCAAATACGAAGTCCGCGGCGCAACGAACGCCATCCGGTACACCATCCAAAACGACGGCACCTACACCTTCGTCTACACTGACGGAACTGGCCGCGAAACAACCGAAAGCCACCGTCGCCGTGAACGCCCCGAAGGGAAACAAGGACCGCCGAAGAAGTAAGTTACGGCTCGATTGTGTCGGTAGCTTTCAATCGCAACAAAGTAAACCGGCCAGAGTCGTGTTCGGGTAGAATCACCCACGGATTCCTGCACCCGAACGAGTACCCGCCATGCGACTGCTGTTTTGCCTTGTTTGCACACTGTGTTGCGTCCCATCGCTGATCGCCAGTGACCCGGCTTTTAAGCTACGAATTGACGCGATTGACCACGTGATCGACGGCGAGGTCAAGGATCTGTTGGCACTTTACACGCACCTTCACACCAATCCGGAACTGTCGCTGCAAGAAGAAAAATCCGCTGCACGAATGGCATTGGAACTGAAGAAACTGGGCTTCGAGGTCACGCCGAAAGTGGGCGGGCATGGCGTTGTGGCTCTTTTCAAAAACGGTGCTGGCCCGATCGTGCTGGTTCGCGCCGACATGGACGCGCTGCCGGTGACCGAGCAAACCGGCGTGTCGTATGCCAGCAAAGTCCGGGTCCGCGATCGGTTCGGCAACGATACTGGGGTCATGCACGCTTGCGGGCATGATGTTCACATGACCTGTTGGGTCGGCGCGGCGCGAGTGCTGGTGGCGAACAAAGACAAGTGGTCCGGCACGCTGATGTTCATCGCCCAGCCGGCTGAAGAAATCGGCGTCGGGGCGCGGGCGATGTTGGAGGACGGCCTGTTCAAACGCTTCCCCAAGCCGGATTTCGCGCTCGCTTTGCACTGCGAAGCCCGCCTCCCCGTCGGCCAAATTGCGTACTCCGAAGGTTTAGCGCTGGCCAATGTGGACACCGTCGATGTGATCGTCAAAGGGAAAGGCGGCCACGGCGCCGCCCCGCACACGACCGTGGACCCGATCGTGCTGGCCGCGAAGATCGTGCTAGATTTGCAAACCATTGTCAGCCGAGAAGTGAACCCGACTGACCCCGCTGTGGTCACGGTCGGCAGCATCCACGGCGGCACGAAACACAACATCATCGGCAACGAAGTGAAATTACAAATCACCGTTCGCACCACGAAGGACAGCGTGCGCGATCACGTGTTGAAAGCCATCGACCGGAAATGCAAAGCGGCGGCGATGAGTGCCAACGCCCCCGAACCCGAGTTTCGCGTCAACCTTGATGAGTACACGCCCTCCACCATCAACGATGTGAAACTGACACGCCGCGTCATAACCCAATTCCGCGAATTGCTTGGTGAAAGCAACGTAAAGGAACGACCACCGATCATGGGCGGCGAGGACTTCGGGCGCTACGGCAAGGACGGCGTGCCGATTTGCATGTACTTCCTCGGCACGATCGGCCAAGACAAGTTCGATGCGTCATTCAAACCCGGTGCGGCACTCCTCCCCAGTATGCACTCCGACAGCTACGCCCCACTCCCCGAACCCAGCATCCGCCTCGGCGTGAAAACGTTGAGCTTGGCCGTGATGGAACTGGTCGGGAAAAAGTAAGGAATTGCCCGGCGAACGGCGTGACGTCAGTCCGCCGGTGTGCTCCGGCGTCAAACACCGGCGGACTGACGTCACG
>JAYSXU010000894.1:0-2487 GCA_043716965.1 Fimbriiglobus sp. | reverse complement strand
CCGTTGATGTTGCGGCTAACAGCGTGACGATTGCCGTGCAGAACGGCACGAAGTACGTTGTCCGGGCTGTCATCTCGACCAAGATCGAGCGAAATGGTGTTCACACCATACTCACCGCGTTCCAAGTCGGCGATTTCGGCGAAGCCGTTATCGGTAGCGACGGCTTTGCAACGAAAATTCAGGCCACGCAAGTTTAGAAGCGTGCCGCAGGGACCGAGTGGATGGGTGTTACGCAGTGAACCGCTGGCTGCTTCGGTTTCATTGGGAGTTGCGAACTCTGTTTATTCTCGCGCCCCAATGATTCCGTTGTAAATGGACGGCGGACTCGCAATCACTGCGTAGCACCTATCGGTCTGCTAGTTGAGGTTGACCGACATCACTTCCCGGATCGTTTTTGGTTGCTACTCCATCATTCTTCGGCACTTCCGCCACACCATCGTCGTCGTCGGGGTGATCGACCCCGCAACAGGCTTGCGTCGCCGCGATCCATTCTTCTAGCGTGGGGTGTTCGTCGGGCGTCATGGGGTGTTCCGATGTGCATTGCGGGACATTTTTACCAATCGTATCGGGTTTCGTGGCAAGTTGCACTTTTTTCCTTTGGCCAGATGGCGTAGGATCGTCCTCGGAATCAGTCCCCGGAATGCGGAAGGAATCGTCATGTCGTCACCCCCTAGCCCCAACGACCTGACTCGTCATCAACTCGATGAGCTGGATGCGTTGCTTCAGCGGATGCTCAGTGTCCCGGCAGGCACACCGTCGCCCGGTACCGGACCGACGGTGCCGGAGTTGCCGCCGTTACCGGCGTCCGGGAGTTGGCGCAGCGATACGGCCGGTATGCCGTCGCGGTCGCCGTATGTTGCGGCGGAGCCAGTGCCAACACTGCAACCAGCGGTCAGCCGTACCACCTCGGTGCCGATGTGGGGGCCGGATCCGTTAGCGCGATACATACCCCAAATGCCAGCGCCGACGGTGGAAGTGGTTCCGCAGCCCTCGTTCGAACACCGGCGATTTCCCGAACCAACGCCACAAATTGCCCGCCCGGAAGAATCCCCGAAACTGTTCGGCCCCCCGACTGCCGAAACGGGTATGCCTGGGGCGACTGCGTTTGAGGCACCCCGCACCTTGCGCGGCGTTGATGCACCGGACATGCCAATGGATCGTGGCGCATTCCAACCGGAACCTGTTCCACAAGCATTCAGCGAACCACCTGTCGAAATGCAGGTCGCGTCACACGAAGCCGTACCCTCACCCTTAGTGCCGATGCTGGTGTGGCCCGTTTTTGCGGTGAACTGGGTGATCGAAACGACATTGTCCTTGTTCGGGCCGCTAAGGAATCTCCTGACTCACCTGTACGTGAAGAACACGCTCGGCATTTGTGGGTTATTGCTACTAATTGCGGCCGGCGTCTGGACCGCCCACGGCACGGGCTGGATCACAATCACTGCGTTGCCGTTGAAGCGGTAGCAGTTTCGCTGGCGGGTTCTATAATGCCGCAATCGGGGAAAATCCGGGGCCGCGTGGGGCGAACTTCCCACTAACACCCGGATTCCGATTGAGGCTTCGATGACGTCAACCGCACCGCACCGCTTAGACCCGTTCGCCGCATTTCTCAGTTTCTTGCTGCCCGGATTGGGCCAAGTGCTTCAGGGGCGGATCGGCAAAGGGCTGCTCTTTTTCTTCTGCATCTACGCGCTGTTCTTTTACGGCATGTGGATGGGCCGGATGAAGAACGTCTGGCTACCGGATACTCGTAAGATGCCGGACGTGGAAATGCCACTCGTCGGCAAGCTCGACGGCCTGCCAAAATCCGTTTATTACCGGATGCAATACCTCGGCCAATTCTGGGTCGGCGTCGCCGCGTGGCCTGCCCTCGTTCAATACCTCGGCAGCGAACCACTCGTTGATCCCAAAGATCGCAACGGGTTCGAGGGGCCGCTTCCCGCCGACCCGGACAAATTAAAGCCCATCGCAGTTCTCGGCCATTACATGCAAGCCCCCTCAGAACCGGAATTGGGGGCGTTGCAACGGGCGGACGACAAGCGGTGGGATCTCGGGTGGGTTTACACCGTGATTGCCGGCGTGTTGAATGTGTTGGTGATTTACGATGCGTTTGCGGGGCCGGTGATCCGGGACGACCTCATTCCTGCGACCAAAAATCCGAAAACGGCGACTGCCGTTGGCGCCCCCCCTGACCCCAAAATCCCACCGCCTGTTGCAGTCGTGCCTGTTGCCGTTGTGCCTGTTGTGGTCGTAAATGGGGTGCCGTCATGATCCCCCTATTCGCAGCGAGTATTTATTGGGATCTGCCAGTCCTTTTGGTAACGTTCAGTCTCGTCTATAGTGCGACCCGCCACGACCACTGGGACCGAATCCTCCGGGAATCCCTCGGCTGGTGTTTGCGGGTCGGCGGCTTCCTGATTGGCGTTGGTGTCGTGCTGTACGCGCTTTCCACATTCCTGTGAGACTTCGGCAACCGAGTCTAGGCGA
>JAYSXU010000893.1:0-7311 GCA_043716965.1 Fimbriiglobus sp. | reverse complement strand
AAATGACGCGAATTTCATCGGCGTTGGGTGGCGTGATGAGGCTTTGTTTGCGACACAACTCGATGTAGGCTTCGTGCGGTGCCATGTCGAGGAAATGCACCTTGCCCGACTTCACCGCGTCCGCCCACGCCAGCGATTTGATCGCCACAACCTGATCGACAAAATCGCTCATGATCTGGTCTTCGGGCGGCACCGGCTGAGCACCACGCTCGTCGTAAAACTTGCTCCCGTTGTCATCCGGCGGGTTGTGGCTGGCGGTCATGTTCAGCCCCCCGTGCGACTTCAAGAACCGGATGCTGTAGGAAAGCTCGGGCGTCGAAATATATCGTTTCGTGTCCGTGGGAAGGATGTGCGAGTGAATCCCGTTCGCGGCATAGACCCCGGCGGCATACTCGCAAAAATTGCGGCTCGTGAGGTGCAGCACCGGGTTCGGCAAGTCTTTGTTGTAAACCCCACGCCGGTCTTCGTACTGTCGCACATCGTAAGCCAACACCACGCCCAATTTGCTGATACCGGGGAAGCGTTGCTTTAGGTATTCGCAATTTCCCTGGACACTTGCGCCCAGCGTCCAGAGGTTCATCCGGTTCGGCCCGACGCCGACCGACCCACGTCGGCCACCCGTGCCAAATGGCATCACTTGGTAGAACGAGTCGAGCAACACCGACCATTTCGCGGATTGAATCAACCACTCGATTTGCGGCTTGTAAGCCACGTAATCCGGGTACGACAGCCACGTCGTGAGAAACTCCATCGCCTTCGATTTGATCGCGGGATCGGCATCAATCGTGGCAAAACCCTGTTCAACGGCGGCAAGCGAACCCATGACTCGACCTCGTGGCGGGGAAGACGACGAATGGGAGTTGTTCTACGGTGCGACGGGTTTCAAGCCACCCCACTGGGCGGGATCGGGGTTCGGGTCTGGTGCGGGATTGTGTGAGGTAGCGCAAAGCCCAGGTGAGCTTTGCGCTAGTTGCGAATTCATCTGCCAGAATCGGCGGAGACTTGTTGCCACCACCTGCGGAACGGTTAAACGTATCACCATCCGGGCGATTTGCAAGGACTACATGCCCCCGCCGGCTGTTGAAGCGCCTGATTCGGCAATCAGTGTGATCACGGGTTTACACCAGTGATTCACATGGGGTTCGCAACCGACAACCATTCGATATGGTTGCCAGTTTCGTCCTTGCTAGGATCGAGTCCTGGGTTTGACACCCGCAATGTAACGTCGTAGTCGTTCGATAGGCTGAGCAGGGCTAGCGAGAAGAGGCTCTTGTAGTTCGTGTGACCGAGGGGGAGCAGGAAGTACCCCCCTTTTGGGTAAACAGTGAGGTTCTTGAGCATAAGCAGGGCCCCTCGGTCATCGAGCCGAACGTCTTGAAGTTTCGCGGTAACGGGAGTAGGGTTGGCCACCTAAAGTACCTCCGATAGTTAGGAAAATGGACGGGACGGTAAGTCGAACTCTTGCGGCTTAACTTACCGCAAGTTAGATATTGAAAAAGTAACCCAGGATTTAATCGCCTGAAATTTGAGCATTAATCGACCGACATGAGTGCAGGCACGAGCCAAGCCGGATCAGGGCGTGCTTTAGGATATAGTGAAGCGGCGAACCGCGCATCTTGACTGTCAATGTCCGCTCCTCCTGCGATCGCTACACCGTCCTTCATGATGCTCGCAGGGAGCGAATAGCACATGATTGACAACGGATCTGGCTGGGCAGTAGAGATTAGTGCCGAGTAGTCAAGTGGTGTGAGGACGTTAGCGATCGTCTTTGCTTCGTCCCAATTGTTCGGCGGTGCCTTATAGTATGCGATGGCCTTTTCTCGATCGATCCGATCAACTATCTCCTTGCGAAGGTGTTCATGTGGGAAGCCTAATGTGTGACCAGTCTCATGGCGGACGTGACGGTAGAATTTGCTATCCGAGGTTTGGCTTGTAAAGCCGCCGAGGTTCATGGTTTTGTGATTCGCCGCCACTGATAGAATGGATTTGCCAACGTAGGACCAGTAGAGCCCGTCCTTATCATTTACGTCCCGATCGATGCGAACTTTTGCGTCGGTCGGGCTGTAGACGAACCGGACGTTTGCCCACCTACCCCAAGCATTCATGTGCAAGAGGATCTTAGACCGGAGGTCTACGGGAGGATTGTCCAGAAAATTCACTGTCAAGACAACACCCGCGGGTCCCCAGTATTTGTTCTGGTCGGCGGTTAATTCAAAACCCGGAAGCAATACGTCGGCCGACGGTTCCCTCGCCGTACACACGAACTCGGTAGGTGCAATATTGTCTGCCATCATTGTACTCCCACGTGTCGTTGACAGAAGGTTCAGCTTTGAGCTGGCTGACCGCAACCGATCGGTCGGCGGTTGTCAAACATTGCGCGGCAGATACGCGAAAATAAAAAAACAGCGAACCCGGTTTTCTGAGCCGCCGAACGACACATCTCAGCAGCCGGGGCCGCTGGGTGACCTATGACTCACGAAAATCGCACATGCGGCTCCGGTCTACTGCAGCGCCTGATTCGGCGGAGAGCCTACACCTTGGAGGTGGCCGCAAGGCTGAGGCGGATGGTCCATGCCGACGAAGCCCTGCCCTCGAAAGCATAGTCGGCGAGGTCATACGTTCCGGCGTCGAAGTAGCGGTTGGAACTCGTGAACCGGCACCCGAAGTCGTCGAACACGTGGATCGCGTAGCCCGTCGGCACCACGACCTTGCGGAGCGCGTTGTCCGGGAACGGGTCGCCGAAGTTGATCACGTCGTTCTTGGCCGGGAAGTTCTTGGTGTTCCCCTGCTGGTCGATGAACGTGAACGGGGTCGCGCCCGCGGACTGCTCGGTCCAGCGGACGAACTTGAGCGAATACAGCTTGTTCCGAAGTCCGAGGATGCCCAAGTCCGTCGTGCCGGAGCCGACCCAGGTGTCCCCGCCGCCGCAGTCCCGGACTCCGTATAAGGAGATCAGCCCGCCGTCGGGCACGGTGATCGACTTCACATCGTTCGGCAACCATGGGTTGGAGCCGTCGTGGTTCACACAGCCGAGGGTCAGTGGTACTTCCCGGAAGGTGTCGTCCGAGCTGGCGCGGAGCTTGATGGGGGACAGGCCGTAGGTCACAGCCGCCTGTTGAGCCTGGGGATGAAACAGTTCGAGCATGGAACACCTCGTCTGAAGTCGCCGAACTTGTAATTAGATCGCGCACGCGCAATCTATCCCGGTGAGCCGCTCGGACCTACCAGGCTGGTGTAACTGCCTACCAGACTTTCGGTTGCGGTCGGCGGTGGGGCGAAAACCAGCGCGACATATCCCACTAATGGGCTTTGTGTCGGGACCGCACCTGCGTCCACTCTCCTGCGCCCAATCGGTCTCCTGGGTCGTTGCCGGGGGCAACCCGAGACGGCGCATTTTGAGGGCGAGCGGGGGTCAAGTCAAGCGGAAACCGGGGAATGTGGGACGACCGTTCGGAACCCCAAAGGACCACCCGTTGAGACGAAAGGGGAATTGCGTTGACCGGAAAATCCCGCCTACTGGGTGGGGTGGGAACCGTTCTTCGCAACAAGCGGCCCAAGAGACTTTGTTGTGAAGAATGACTACTACCCCACTGGAAGGGGGTAGTTTTCCGGACAAACCCATTTCCCTTTCGTCAACTCATGGCAGTTCTCGCGTACCGATAATCGCCCCCGTTCCCGCGTCTCGCTGACGCACTCTGATAAACTGAACGCATCACGGGCTATCGGACCATTAGGTGTTTCCATCATGTCGTTGAGTTACAGCTTTGACATCGTCGTCGTGGGCGCCGGGCACTCGGGGTGTGAGGCGGCGATGGCGGCGGCGCGGTTGGGGTTGAAGACGTGCCTGTTGACCATGAACGCGGACGCGGTCGGGATGATGAGTTGCAACCCCGCCATTGGCGGGGTTGCAAAGGGGCAGATCGTCCGGGAGATCGACGCGCTCGGCGGGGTGATGGGCAAATGCACGGACGCCAGCGGCATCATGTACAAGATGCTCAACGCCTCCAAAGGCCCGGCGATGCACTCGCCGCGGGCGCAGTGTGACAAGAAGCTTTACCAATTCACCATGAAGCGCTGGGTGGAAGACCAAGAGAACCTCACGTTACGTCAAGAGATGGTCGAAGGGCTGTTGCTGGAACCGTTCACCGATTCCGGGTCGATCGCAACCAAGCGGGTGCTCGGTGTCGTGGCACGGGGTGACACGCACTACTTGGCACGCTGCGTGATCCTGACCACCGGCACCTTCTTGAAGGCGATCATGCACACCGGGGAAGCGAGAACCCAAGGCGGGCGGGCCGGGGATTCGTCGGCGGAGCGGATGAGCGACACGCTGACCGATTGCGGCTTCGAGTTGGCCCGCTTCAAGACCGGCACGCCGTGCCGGTTGAACGGCCGCACCATCGACTTTAGCAAACTCGCCGAGTCCGTTGGCGACGCCAACCCGCGACCGTTCAGCTTCAGCAACGACCGTATTGACGTTCCCCAAGTGGTTTGCCACATCACTGAAACGACCGACGCGGTTCACGAACTGATTCGCCAAAACCTTCACCGTGCGCCGATGTACTCGGGACAGATTCAAGGGTCAGGCCCGCGTTACTGTCCCAGCATCGAAGACAAAGTGGTCCGGTTCGCGGACAAGACTTCGCACCAGATATTCCTGGAACCCGAAGGGTTGAACACCCGCGAGTACTACTGCAACGGCATCAGCACCAGTCTTCCCAAAGATGTGCAACAAGCCATGCTCAAGCTGATGCCCGGTCTGGAGAACGCGGAGGTGATGCGGTGGGGCTACGCTGTGGAGTACGATTACGCCCCGCCGACCCAACTTCACCCGACGCTCGAAACCAAGCTCGTGGACGGGCTGTTCTTCGCCGGGCAGATTAATGGGACGACGGGGTATGAAGAAGCGGCGGCACAGGGGTTAATGGCGGGGTTGAACGCGGTGCTGAAGTTGAAGAACGAACCCGCACTGATTCTCGACCGTAGCCAAGGCTACATCGGCGTCATGATCGACGACCTCGTCACCAAGGGCGTGGACGAACCGTACCGCATGTTCACATCGCGCGCGGAGTACCGCCTTGTGCTCCGCCACGACAACGCCGACCGCCGACTCACGCCAATTGGCCACCGCATCGGTTCAGTTAAGCCGCAAGCCTGGGATCGCTTGCAAGTGAAGGAAGCGAAGATCACGGAGCTTCAGGCATACCTCAAGGGCCAGCGGTCCGATGGGGACAATCTCGCAACGTGGTTACGGCGCACTACTGTGGATTGGGAGCAACTCTGCGAACGGCACCCGGCGCTAACAGAATGGAACACTTTACCGCACGTCGTGGAGCAAGTCGTGCTGGAAGCCAAGTACAGCGGGTACATCGACCGGCAAACTCACGATGTGGAACGCTTCCGCAAGATGGAACACAAGCGCATCCCGAACCTGTTCGACTACACGGCTGTTACGCAGCTTCGCCAAGAAGCCAAGGAGAAACTGACCCGAGTACGGCCGACCAGTTTAGGGCAGGCGAGTCGGGTGAGTGGCATCACCCCGGCGGACTTGGCAGTGCTGTTGTTTTATTTGGATTGAGTGGTTATACGGCGTCTCGACGGGTCGGGTGCTTCTGGGGTCTCGGAGCCTTCAAGGGCTTTCGGGACCGGGAGTTAAGGTTTCATGAAGGCTGCCGAATCTACTAATGTTGGACTGGGTAGTCTGGCGGTTTTTGCGAAGTTCGTCGGCATGGCGAATTTTTTAGGCCTGCGGATTCTGCGTAAGATGAATAATCTTTGCGGAGTATGCGAACGAAACTGTTGACCGGCAACGAGTTAAGCGGCGAAAGCTGCGGTAGGGCGCGTTGACAGGTAACAAGTGCGGGTTATACTTCCCGCGGTGGTTTGATTAACTGTCTTCACCATCTTGCTTGACCTCCTCAAACCCCTGGCGCGGACCCCGAGCGCGGACCCTCAGTCTCGATTCCCCTGGTACGCCTCCAAAGTCACTTCGTGTGCGATTTTGGGACGTATCAGGACGTGATGTAACTTTTCCTAAGGATGGGTGTTGGCACTTGTTCGCTATTGTCAGCGGATGGGAGCTACCCTTCATGCGGGCCGGCCGGAGCCGGCAGGGTGGACGCGCGTATGAAGACTGTATTTACGACTGGTGAAGCCGCAAAAGTCTGCAAGGTCAGTCAGCAGACGATCATCCGGTGTTTCGACAACGGACAGCTCAAAGGCTTCCGGGTTCCCGGCTCCAAGTTCCGCCGGATTCCCCGCGAATCGCTGTACAAGTTCATGAAGGACAACGGCATCCCGACCGACGCGCTGGAAAGCGGCAAACGGAAGGTGCTCCTTGTGGACGATGAAGTCGAAATCATCGAAATGCTCTCGAAAGCGCTCGAAGAAGACGGTCGCTTCGACTACAAAGTGGCCGCCAACGGCTTCGATGCTGGCATGATGGTGAAAGAATACCGCCCCGATCTGATTGTGTTGGATGTGATGTTACCGGACATCAACGGTAAGGAAGTCTGCCTTCGGGTGCGGCAAGATCCAACATTGGAAGAAGTTCGCATCATCTGCATCAGCGGTATGGTCGAAGATGAAAAGATTCAGGAACTGAAGCTAGCCGGTGCCGACGAGTTCGTTCACAAACCGTTCGACGTGGACATTCTCATCGAAAAAATGTGCCGACAACTTGAAATGGAACCCGCCACAACAGCGTGACGGCGTGTTCCAATTGCCATCCGAAGTTCGGCACAGGACCGAACTTCGATCCAAGGAAGGAGTGTGAGCGGTGAACGGCGTCGCAGTGGGCCAAACAGCAATCGGTTTACCGTGGCTGTGCCCGTCGGCGGAGGCTCTGCTCACCCTCACGGACTCTTCAGCAAACCACGCGACCCTCTTTGCGGATGTTGCGGTACTCGCGCACATTGCCCGTTTTTCTCGGCCGAGTTTACTGCACGACGCTGACCCGTTTTCAGACCAAGTCCTACTTCAACCGAATCTCGTTTCCTCGGCGGCCACGCTGTTGGAATCCTTGCCGCATCCCGATTGCTCGCCGAAGCTACCGGGTGGACTTCGCAACGCGAGCGATCTTGCCACACGACTTGCGGTGGAGTTGGCAGGCCAAAACAAGTCCGTGTCGCCGAATTCGGCGGCATTGGTCACGCGGCTAGCGTTTCTCGGTTGGCACGCCGTCACGCACGTGGACCGTGATGGGAGTGCGCTGTGCTGGGCCGACCCCGACCATCGCCGCGACCCGAGCGTGATACAGCGGCGGCGATTCGGCTTCGATGTTGCCACGATCACACGGAGGCTTGCCGGCCG
>JAYSXU010000892.1:0-7319 GCA_043716965.1 Fimbriiglobus sp. | reverse complement strand
CCCCGTCACGCTGACCGCCTCACCGGGCGACCGGC
Organism: Fimbriiglobus sp.; assembly: GCA_043716965.1. Lineage (GTDB taxonomy): Bacteria > Planctomycetota > Planctomycetia > Gemmatales > Gemmataceae > Fimbriiglobus. Next base: position 7,284 of record JAYSXU010000892.1, on the reverse strand, counting down.
CGACGACCGTTGCCATTTTCACCTGGGCTAATTTGGCTTGATTCAGAATGTCTTTGTGGCTCGTCTCCTGGGAAGCGGCGAATTTCAAATCCGCTGCGGCTTGAAGCAACAACCTGCGGTCGTCACTCGTGATCGCACTCGGAAGCAGTTTTTCGGTCGCCGTTGTATCCGTCGCCGGTGAACTCAGGTACAGCGTGAACAGCACCAGCCCGGTGAACGCGAACCCGGCCAGGCTACCGAGGAACGGTTCCCGGCTCCGGTCGTTCTCGTCCGACGGCCCCTTGGCGTGCGACAACATCAGCACGAACAAGAACGTCACGATAATCGCACCGGCGTAAATGATGATGGTCGCGGCCATCAAGAACGGCGCCGCGAGCAACAGGAACAGCCCGCACGTACTCAAAATCACGAACGCAAACGCCATCGCACCGCGGCCCGGATTGGCTTGCGTCACGAGCATCGTGCCGAAGACCACCGCACCCGTTGTGAACAACCAGAACAGCCCTTGTGCAATCTCATCGGAGGTCGGGTTGGCAAACGTCGTCAGCAAAAACCCCGCCAGCACCGCCAGTGCCGCAATGCTAAAGAACGTGCCAAACAGCACCGACCGCCCTTGGGGTCGGGGCAACAGTAAATACAACCCAAGCGTGCCCAACACGACCGCCACCGCAATTTCAGCGGCAGCCGTCTGTTCGGCAGTCAGGGCAGCAAAAAGTAACATCACGAGTGAACCGCTTCGCAGGTAGGGGGACGAACTATCTATATGAGGTCGGCAAGTTACAGACACAGCCCAAGAGATTCACCACAGAGGGCACAGAGAGCCACGGAGAAGAAATCTAAAACATGTATTTGATTTTACTCTGTGGCTCTCTGTGCCCTCTGTGGTGAAATCCTGCTTCAATTCACTTCAGCGGTGGGGCGTCGGACGCAGGGCCGAGGCGACCAGACTGCGTTCGCACCGGGTCGGTGCCCGCTTTCGTAGTGATGTCGAACACGCTGAGCAGCTTTTCTTTGTCGAAGATCAACTGCTCGCGGCTCAGTCCCGTCAGGTCGTACAAAGTCGTGAGTTCGATCGCGTCTACGGGGCACGCTTCTTCGCACATGCCGCAATAAATGCACCTCAGTTCGTCGATCACGAACGTCTCGGGGTACTTCTCGCGGTCCTTCCACGCTGCCGGGGCTGGTGCCGCGACGATGTCGATGCAGTGGGCGGGGCACGCGGTCGCGCACATGTAGCACGCCACGCACTTGACCCGATTCTCCGCGTCCCGGTTCAGCCGGTGGACGCCGCGATAGTTCGGCACCATCGTCGGCTCTTGTTCCGGGTACTGCTCGGTGACTTTCTTTTGGAACATGTGCGTAACAGTCGTCTTCAACCCGTCCATGACGATGGGCAAGTACAACTGCGCGAACAGCCCCAATTTCGGCTCCTCGACCCACTTCACGTCTTTTTCCGCGATCGGCATCTGAAACATCTCCTCAAGGCGAACGGCTCGACGTCAGTCCGCCGGTGTGCTGCGGCGTCCGGTGTGCTGCGGCGTCCGGTGTGCTGTGGCGTAACACCGGCGGACTGACGTCGCGCCGTTCGCCGGGTTAGCTTGCATAGGTCACACCCGCCGGCAGTCCCGGCGGGTAGGGGTTCTTGAGCTTCTTCGCGCGATTGTCGGGGCCGCCCGACTTCAGCGCAATCAACCCGCTGCCGAGGAACAGCAGCACCGAAACTCCCGTCATCGCCCACGGCGTGATCTCGTATTGCTTCACGACCATGCAGGCCAGCAGGTTCAGCAGTGCCAGCGGCATCATCACCTTCCACGCCAGGCTCATCAGTTGGTCGAAGCGGAAGCGCGGGATCGTCCAGCGGACCAGCAAGTACAGGAACACGAACGCGGACATCTTGCTGCCGAGAATCACGAGCTTCACGATCGCCGCCCCGATGGGGTCGGTGATGAGATTTTCCAGCCCGAACAAACTCCACCCGCCGAGGAAGACGATCGACATCAGGAAGCTGGTCGTAATCATGTGGGCGTACTCGGCGAGCAGCATCAGGCCGAGTTTCATGCTGTTGGAGTATTCGGTATGGTACCCGCCCACGAGTTCTTGCTCCGCTTCCGGCAAGTCGAACGGCAGCCGGTTGCACTCCGCGTAGACGCTGGTCAGGAACAGCAGGAACGCGAGCGGTTGGTACGCCAAATTCCAGCCGTGGTTGACCTGCCACGCGATGATGGTTTCGAGGTTCAACGAGCCGCAGAACAGCACCACGCCGACGATGCTCATCCCGAGTGGAATTTCGTAGCTGATGATCTGGGCGGACGACCGCAGGGCGCCGAGCAACGAATACTTGTTGTTCGCCGACCACCCCGCCAGAATCACGCCGTACACGGCCAGCGAGCCGATGGCAAAGCAGTACAGAATGCCGATGTCCAGGCCGGGCGCGATCACGAACGAGTAGTGCGAAGCGTACTCGGCTTGCGCGGCCTCAAATTGCCCGACATTGAGTTGCGGCGCTGGCGGGGCAACAGTGCTGCCGAGTGGGACCACGGCGATGGCCATGAGTGCGGTGCTGAAGGCGACGATCGGCGCAAGGACGAAGAAGATTTTGTCCACGTGCGCCGGAATCACTTCTTCCTTCAGGAACATCTTGCCGCCGTCGGCGATCGGCTGCAACAGCCCGAGCGGGCCGACGCGGTTGGGGCCGATACGGTCTTGTACCCACGCCGCCACTTTGCGTTCGAGCAGGATCAGGTACGCAACGTAGCCTTGAATCCCGGCGATGACCACCGCGACGATGAGGCCCGTGTAAATCCAATTGAACTCTGGCATCAGTGGGGATCTCAGGGCGTTAAGCCAGTTGCAGTTCGAGCCGTTTGCCCTGCGGCGCCGGGGCCACGTCGGCCAAGTGGGCCAACGTCGGCAGCACCTTCGCCAACTCCTTGCGAACACTACTCGCTTGGGCCAACCCCTTGCGGCCCAACAAGTCGAAGGCCAGTTGCAACTCGGTGCGGGCTTCCTTCGGTGGCGTGACGGCACGTGGGAACGTCTGGGCCAAGTTCGCGTGGTTCACGAACGTGCCGTCCTTCTCGAACGATGTCGTTGCGGGCAACACGTACTTCGCTGCCGCCGACAACGCAGATGGGAACAAATCTTGAACGATGATGAGGTCCGGAAGCTTTCCGCTGATCGCGGATTCCACCACGGCTTTGTCCGGGTAGCCGCCGATGAACACGAGTGCCGTCATCGGCTGACTCGCCACTTCGGACCAGCGGATCAACTGCCCCTGCATCCGGTTCAACACCGCCTCGACCCCAGCGCGGTTCGGGCACTTTTCCGCACGGATCGTGAACTTGGTCGGCTGAACCGCGTGGCCCTTCACGTCCTTCGGGTAGTGGTCGTCGTCCCCGGTCAGCGGCACCGGCCCCAACACCAGCCGCACGTCCTTCGACATCGCCTTGAAGGCGTCCGCGTACAGGTACGCTTCTTCCACGGTCAAGAACGGTGATAGTGCCACGACCACGCCAGTTGCGTTTTTCTTCACGGCGTCGGCGAGGTCGGCTTTCAACTTCGGCAACAGTTCGTTCCACGGCGTCGGTTGGAACGCGCCGTTCACCTTCATCATCGCCCGAGAAATGCGTTCGCGCGAGTTCGCGTAGTGGTAGCCCCACCGCCCCTCGTCGCACATGAAGTAGCCTTGCGCGGCGTGGTTCTCGCGCGGTCGCAACCGGTACACGATGTCCTTGTTCACATCCACATGAATGCTACAGCCGGTGCTGCAACCGGAGCAAACGCCGTCCACATCCTTCAGATACCACACCCGTTGCGTGTACAAGAAGTCCTTGCTGCCGAGCGCCCCGACCGGGCACAGATCGACGACGTTGCCCGCCAGTTTGTTTTCGAGCGGGATGCCGGGGAACACGTCGATTTCCGAATGGTGTCCCCGGTTCGTGATCGTCAGTTCCGCCGTCCCGGAAATCTCCCGCGTGAACCGCACGCACCGACTACACATGATGCACCGATCGGTGAACAGCGTGATCTTGCTGGAAATGTCCGGCTTGTTCGGCGGGGTGTTCTTTTGGTCCACCATCCGCGATTCGGATCGCCCGAATTCGTAGCTGTAATCTTGCAGCTTGCACTCGCCGGCCTTGTCGCACACCGGGCAATCGAGCGGGTGGTTGACGAGCAACCCTTCGAGCGTGTCCGCCTGCGACTTCTTGGCGCGATCCCCCGGCTTGTAAGCCGCGTCGTAGGCCAATGTTGGCGCGCTCTTGTCTCGCTTCGGGTAATCCCCGGTGACGATGACCATGCCGTCTTTCACCGGCGTCTGGCAACCCGGCAGCACCTTCGGCTGCATCGTCACCTTGCCGTCCTTCAACTCGCCGACCTCGACCAGACACATCCGACACGACGCCACGATCGACAGCGCCGGGTGGTAGCAGTAGTGCGGCACGTGCGTCCCGGCCAACTCCGCCGCTTGAACGCAGTTGAGCTTCTGGGTGCCAATTTCGACCGGCTTATCGTTGACAAAAACAGTCGGCATGTTTCAAACCTACAGGAGACATCACGTCTTAAATTCACGTCAGTCGGAAAGCAGATTTCACCACAGAGGCACAGAGACACCGAGACGAAATAAATACTTATTTTAGATTTCTCTGAGTCTCTGTGCCTCTGTGGTGAACACTCTTATCCCGCTACTTCCCGAGCAACTGTTTCACTTGTTGGGCGTCGTACCGGCTTGCGGTCCCGGTCACAACGGCGATGCCGCCCTTGGTGTCCGCGTCAATTTCGTAGGCCCATATGCCTTCGTGTTGCGCTGTCCAACACAGGATGATCGTGCCGTCGTTGATCGCCGCGAGGATCGTCGGCGAATCGCGCTTCAACGACTCTTTCACTTCATTCAACCCCGGCATCTTCCCGTTCTGGGTGAAGTCGATTTCGATCAACTGTCCCAGCGTCTTCATGTCGTTGATGGTGATCGTCCGCCGGGCCGCTTGCCGGACGTTTTGCGCCGCCCCACCGCCGGAAATGTACCCCGTGTTCCCTCCGCCACCCCCACCCGATGGCGCAGGAGCCGGTGTCGCCGCAGTGGTTGGCGTCGTCGCAGGCTTCTTGCAGCCACTGCTAACCATCGCCACCACCCATGCCGTCATCAGGATTAAACGCATTGGGCTACCTCCATTTAGTGGGCGCCGACTAACTCCAACGATTTCGCATATTGACTGCGGGTGCCATCTTTGATGGCCGCTTCAAACTCCGTGCGAAACTTACGAATGGCGGTCTTCACTGGCCACCCGGCGCCGTCGGCCAGGCCACAAATCGTCGTCCCCGGCATGATGCCGATCCGGTCCGCAACGTCCACTAAAATATCCAAATCTTCCCGCCGCCCCTGCCCGCGCCGGAACCGGTCCATGATCTTCAACATCCACCCGGTGCCTTCCCGACACGGCGTGCATTGGCCGCACGACTCATGGCTAAAAAACTGGCAGACGTTGTGCAACACATCGACCATGCTGGTCTGGTCGTCGATCACCGTGATCGCCGCCGTCCCCAACCCGAGACAACCGACTTTACCAGGGCCGTTGAAGTCCAACGGGATGTCGTATTCGGTCAGGTCGCTGTCCTTGAGTTTCGCGTTCACGTCAATGAAACCCATGCTGAGGCCACCGGGGTTCACGGACTTCGCCTTGCGGCCCTTCCACACGCCGCCGCCGTGCTTCTCGACCAAGTCCCGCACCGTAATGCCCATTGGCAATTCGACGCACTTCGGCGTGTTGACGTGCCCGGCGATGGTGTAAAGCTTCGGCCCGTAGCTCCCCGCGTCACGCGGATTTTTCGGGTCGGGTGGCACGCCAAGTGACTTAAACCAGTCGTTGCCACGCCGCATGATTTGCGTGACACAGGCGAGCGTTTCGACGTTGTTCACAATCGTCGGCTTACGAAACGCTCCCTCGATCGCAGGGAACGGCGGCTTAATTCGTGGCCACGCCCGCTTGCCTTCGAGCGATTCAATCAGCCCCGTTTCTTCGCCACAAATGTACGCCCCGGCACCCCGGTGCATGTAAATATCCAGGTTGAAGTTGGTACCATGAATGTTCTTACCAAGCAACCCGGCGCTGTAACATTCATCAATCGCGGCTTGTAACGCACGATGCGCATCACCATACTCATAGCGAATGTAGAAGTAGGCAACGGGCGACTTGATGGCGTAACACGCCAACATGATGCCTTCCAAAACTTGATGTGGGTCTTTCTCCATCAAGATGCGGTTGTTGTAGGTGCATGGCTCGGACTCGTCCGCGTTGATACACAAGTAGATCGGACCGGGATGGTCCTTCGGCAAAAACGTCCACTTCAACCCCGTCGGAAACCCCGCCCCGCCTCGCCCCCGCAACCCCGAGTCCTTCACCTGCGTGACGACTTCAACGGGCTGTTTTTCCTTCAATACCCGCTCGAACGCAGCGTACCCGCCGTCGGTGCGGTAAGCATCAACGCTAGCCGGGCGTGGGTTGTTAACACGGGCCAGTAGTATGGGTTCAAAATTCATGTTGCTACAACTCTTTCGAGCCTGAAAAGCTCACAAATTTACTTCGCTTGGAGTTCGGCGATTAACTGATCCGCGCCCGCTTCATCAACATTCATGACATGCACGTCGTTAATCAACAGCGCCGGGGCGCCATCACACGCCCCAATACATTCCGCGAATTCGAGTGTGATCTTGCCGTCCTTCGTGGTGTGACCGCAATGCACATTGAGTTTCGTTTCGCAATGCTCAATCAACTCATAGGCACCGCGTAACATGCACGCCAACCCGCGACACACCCACACGCGGTTCGTGCCGAGCTTGTCCGCTTCCTTGTCCTTGAAGAACTGGTAGAAGGTCATCGTGTCTTGCACTTCGGACGGGTGCAAATCCAGCAACGCCGCGATCTCGACGATGGCTTCCGTGGGGACGTACCGCATCTCGTCGTGTACCAGGTGCAACGCCGGCAACGTCACCGCCTGCTTACGCGGGTAACGCGGCAGAAGGGACTGAATCTCGGACTTCACACGTTCGCTCAACACAGGCATTGCCGCCCCCAGGTCAAAAAAGCTGACAACTAAGAAGCTGGCAGCCAATAACATCCCTGCCTCACGATGGCTTTTGCGCGGAACCGAATTCGTCCGGGTTGGGGTGCTGAAATCCATCCCCACCACTTTTTCTACCTGTAAGCTTCTAAACTGTTAGGCGAACGGCGCGACGTCAGTCCGCCGGTGTGCTTCGGCGTCCGGTGTGCTTCGGCGTCAACACTGGGG
>JAYSXU010000891.1:0-2494 GCA_043716965.1 Fimbriiglobus sp. | reverse complement strand
AGCTTTCCGGCGGGATGCGGAAGCGGGTGGGGCTAGCGCGAGCGCTAGCACTCGAACCCGATGTGATGCTTTATGATGAACCGACCACGGGGCTTGATCCGATCATGACCGATGTGATTAACGAGTTGATCTTGCAAACGCGGTCCCGCCGCCCGGTGACGAGTTTGGTCGTCACCCACGAGATGCGGACCGTTCACAAAGTCGCGGGCCGCGTGGTCATGCTGTACCCGTTCACCCGCCTTCAAGTCGGGGAATCGCAGGTACTCTACGACGGCCCGCCGCAACGATTGCAAACGAATTTGAACCCCCGCGTCCGCCAGTTCGTCGAAGGCGAAGCCCGCGATCGGCTGTCCGAGTTACGGGGCGAAGCCCAGTAATGCAATGAAAACGATTCACCACAGAGGGCACAGAGAGCCACGGAGAAAGAATAAATCAGTATTGGTTTTCCTCCGTGGCTCTCTGTGCCCTCTGTGGTGAATCCTCTTTTGGGATTCAACCATGACTGAACGAACTACGCGCATCCGGTTGGGCATTTTTGTCGCCGGGGCGTTGATCGCGCTGATGGCGCTCGTCATCCTCTTTGGCGGGGCGCCGAACGTCTTCTCCAACCGCAGCAAGTACACTTTGTTATTCCCGGAAGCGCCGGGGGTTGGCATCGGCACGCCGGTGCGGAAATCGGGCGTGCGGATTGGGGACGTGACGAAGCTCGATCTCGACGAGAACACCGGGCAGGTGCGGGTGTCGGTGGAACTCGAACGAAAGTACCTCCCGCGACTGGGCGAAGAACCCACGATTAGCCGTGGCCTGTTAAGTGGTGACACGACGATTGATTTCGTGCCGAAAGTCGAAGCAATTGGCGTGAACCTGAGCCGTGGCGAGCCGTATGCGGCCAACTCGGAAATCGTCGGCCTCGCGCCGATTAGTGCGCGGTCGCTGCTGAAAGGCGCCTCCGACGTGTTGCCGACGGCCCAGGAAAACGTTGCCAAAGTCGTAGCCAGCATTCAACGGTTCGAGCAAGCGGTGCCCAAGGTGGAGCGGGCCATCGACGAGTTCGCCGAACTGGCCCGCAGCGGTCGAGAGTTTGTCCCGGAGTTGCGTCAGACCAACATCAAGGTTCAGAATCTATTGGGGGTGGCGAACCCCGAAGATCCGAAGGACGAGCCGGTCAACGTTCGCGTCATGATGAAGCAAATCATCGAACTGCTCCAAGCGGTCCGACCCGTTGCCGACGACATCCGGGCACTGTTGAAAGCCAACGGGCCGGAGATTACCAAGACCTTGACCGCCGTTCGCCAGACTTCGGAAAGTGCGAACGATTTACTGAATCCGGAGAACCGCAAAGCGATCAGCGCGACCATTAAGAACGCCCAAACCGGGACCGACGACCTCATCAAGAGCATCCGCATCGTCACGTTACTAGTCGATCAAGCCGAGAAGACTGTGAAGGAAGTGAACGCCCGCGTTGCCCAGTCTGAGAAGATTTTGAGCACTGCTGCGCGGGTCGCCGACAACGCGGAGCGGATTACGAAACCGCTTGCCGACAACTCCGGGCAGATCGTGCAAGGCGTGGACCAGACGATCAAGAATTTGAACCTCGCCACTGAACAGTTGAGCAAAGCCCTCGGCGAAGTGCGAATCACGCTCAACACTGTAAACCGTGGCGATGGCACCGTGCAGAAAGCGCTCACCGATCCGACGTTGTACAACAACCTCAACGAGACAACCGTGAACGTGGCCCGCCTCATGGTCCGAATCGAGCGAATTGCGAAAGACCTGGAAGTGTTCGCGGATAAGGTCGCCCGCAAGCCAGAAACCATCGGCATCGGCGGGGCGTTGCGACCTAGCACCGGGTTGAAAGAATCACCGCTGGCACCACTACCCCCGTCCGCGCCGCTGCCAATCGCGCCGACGTTGCCACTGGCACCCGGCATGAACCAACCCCAACCCCTCACCCCGATCGCGCCCGTGCCATTTACCCCGGCGGGCGTACAACCCCAAACAGTCTACCGTCCCATCACGCCACCACCGAGCGACTTGCCGCCGAGGCAGTAGCTGTCTTGTAGGTCGTGGTCGAGGCTTTGCGAGGCCCGACATTCGGCATTTTTTAGACAGGATTAACAGGATTTAACAGGATTAAAATTCGATCTTCAAAATCCTGTTGAATCCTGTTAATCCTGTCTAAAAGTCTTCTTGTCTGATTCGATCACTTGGCCGATGCGTTGCCGTCCAAGCAGAAATGAGGGACCACTATGCCGTTATTCGGGGCGCACTTTTCGATCGCGGGGGGCTTGTATCACGCTGCTGACACGTGCTTGGAGTACCAGTGCCAGGCGTTTCAACTGTTCACGAAGAATGCGAGCCAGTGGGCGGCGAAACCACTGGCGACCGAAGACATCACGGCGTTCAAATCGGCGGTGAAGTTGGCGAAAGCGAAGTTCGTGACGGCACACGATTCGTACCTCATCAACCTCGCCGCGACGGATGACGGGCTGTT
>JAYSXU010000090.1:0-2060 GCA_043716965.1 Fimbriiglobus sp. | reverse complement strand
CCCCTCACAACCGATTGCCGTGGCACTGAAAGTCGATGACGTGAAACCCGACGTCAAAAAGGCCGGGCATTAAGCTAAAACTTTTACCACGGGATACTCGGAAATCACGGAAATGAAATCAGAAACGCACGTGAATTCGGTCTGAACCAGCAACACACTGTTTCTTGAACAATTTGATTTGTTCCGTGCCTTCGGTGTATTCCGTGGTGAATTGTTTTTGTTCTTGTTGAGAATTGAGAGGATTTGATGATTCGTGTTGTGCTACTCACTGTGACGACGCTTCTCACGCTCAACGCCTCCGCGTTTGCGCAACGGATGTCTTACGGCAAGGTGCCAACGGTTGGCGAAAAGGGTCCGGCGGATCCCGAAGGCGTGGCGTACCAACAGCGGCGTGGCGAGACGATTCCGCTGGATTTAGAGTTCTACGACCACAACAACCAGCCGGTGAAATTCCGCGACTTGATGAACGGCAAGCCGACGATTCTGGTGTTGGCGTACTACCGCTGCCCGAAGCTTTGCAACCTCGTGCTGACCGGGGTTCTGGACGCGCTGAACGTGATCCGCAAAGGCGACCCGGCGTTCGTCGCGGGCGGGCCGTTCAACGTGATCGCCGTCAGCATCGACCCGCGGGAAGCCCCGATGACGTTAGCCCGCCCCAAGCGGCAGAACTTCCTGCAAGACTACGACGGCCGGTCCGAGGACACGCCGGGTTGGTGGTTCCTGTCGGCCAACCACGGTCAAGGGACCGACGTGAAGTCGGCGGACCGCAAGATTCACGAACTGACCGACGCGGCGGGTTACCAGTACACCCTCCGGGCACGCAACAAGAACTACTTCTACAGCGACGAACAAGGCGAGTGGCTCGGGGTACTGGATTCGCGTGTGCTCCAGGACTTGCCGAAAGATTACGACTACCAGCACGCCAGTGGCGTCGTGGTACTGACGCCCGAAGGGAAGATTTCGAGCTACTTGCTCGGGATTAATTACAACGCGAACGACGTGCGGCTGGCCCTCGTCGAAGCGTCGGGCGGGAAGGTCGGCTCGTTCTTCGAGAAGAACGTCTCGCAGTATTGCTACGTGTACGACGACGTGAAGGGCCATTACCGCCTGACCATGCGGTGGATGGCGGTCGTGTTCACGCCGTTCATGTTGATGGTTGTTTTTATCACATTCCGCACGATTCGACGCGGGATGCGTGAACAACCAATCGCTTTGCCACTAACCGGACCAGTGACTCCGCCAGAGACCATTGCCCCCGTACACAACGGGTGAGGGACGACGATGATGTTTGCAGCACTCCAGTTGCCGCTCCTGCCGCCACAAGCTGCGGCGTTCGCTTCTGAATACGACTTGTTGTTCTGGTACATCACGATTGTGATTGCGATCGGGGCCGGCATTGTCTTCGCTATGCTGACCGCCTTTTCATGCCTGTACGCCCGGAAGTCGCCCACCGAACAAACGCCGCGAATCCTGGGGTCCACCAGGATCGAAATTGTGTGGACCGTGATTCCCTTGCTGTTCTTCCTCTCGTTCTTCGTGTGGGGCGTGAAAATCTACAACGAGCAAGCCATGATTCGGGAAGACGCACCCGAGTACTTCGTTGTCGGCAAGCAGTGGATGTGGAAGCTCCAACACCCGAACGGCGTCCGCGAAATCAACGAACTGCACATCCCCATCTGCAGCGACGAGCGGGACGCGGACGGCAAGTTGCGTGACCCCGGCATCAAGATCACCGGGACTTCGGAAGACGTGATCCACGACTTCGGCATCCCGGCGTTCCGCAGTAAGTTCGATGTCGTGCCGGGGCGGTACATCACGGTGGGCTACCAGCCGACCAAGATCGGCACCTACCATATTTTCTGCGACCAGTATTGCGGCCAGGGCCACTCCCAGATGGTGGGCAAGGTCCACGTGCTTTCCAAAGCCAACTACGAGTTGTGGAAGGAAGGCCTGTACCGCTTCGAGGGCAAGAACCCCGTCGATGGGTCGCCGGCGTGGGAAGGCCGGAAGCTGTTTTTGAAGCTGCAGTGCAACACCTGCCACAACAACGAGGCCAGCGC
>JAYSXU010000890.1:0-7351 GCA_043716965.1 Fimbriiglobus sp. | reverse complement strand
TCAACGCCGCAACGCTCCAAGACCTCGACACGTTCTTCGCGTTCGACCCGGACTACCTCGGCGGGTCATACGTCGGCTAACCGATCGGCGTGACGAAGCAACAACCGCATCAGCCCGGCACCCGCGTGCCGGGCTGATGCTTTTTCAAATAGCCTCTGGTAATTTTTCTGGCAGGAAGTGCTTCCAGGTCTTCACCCTGAAGACACCGGGAACACACCGTTCCTGAACAAATCGCCGCCGATTTTTACGACGCCCGTCCGTTGATTGCTCGACAAATCAACCGACCTGCACGAGAATGGGTAGGCGTCACGGAAGTTGGTGGGAAATTTGTTCCCGTTTGCAGACGACTGGTTGTCAACCTCACCGGGGTTGAAACGAAGATTACCAGATAGACTTCCATCAACAAGTTTGCCACCTACCCCATGACAAGTGTTCGAGACCCGTTCTGTTCGTCCGATTCGGTTGTGGGGTTTCGCTAGGCGTAACCGCCTATCATGACCTTGCACCTGAATTTTTGTTTGCCACACGACCGACGGCATGACGACGTGAGGACTTCCGATTCATGACTGGTATTCTGCTGATCCAACTGGGGACGCCGGACGCGCCGACCAAGGCGGCGCTCAAGCCGTATTTGAAGCAGTTCCTTTCCGACCCGCGGGTGATTGAAGTGCCCAAGATCATCTGGTGGCCGATTCTGAACGGCCCGATCTTGCTGACACGTCCGAAGGCATCGGCGGAGAAGTACGCGCGGGTTTGGGATCCGGTCACCGGCTCCCCGCTCATGCACTACACTAAGCGGCAAACGGAGTTGGTGCAGGCGCAGTTTCCCAACACGCCGGTGCGGTTCGGGATGCAGGTGGGCAACCCGTCGCTGGAAAGCGTCGTCCACGCGATGGTGAAGGAAGGAATCGACCGCATCGTTTGTATGCCGATGTACCCGCAATACTCCGCGACCACGTATGCCAGCGCCACGGATGTTTTGTTTCAAGCCCTCATGAAGGTCCGCAAGGTTCCGGCCATCCGCGTGGTGCCGCCGCACTACGCCCACCCGGCGTATATTGACGCGCTCGCCACGATCGTCAACGAAGACCGCGCACGGTTGGAATGGGAGCCGGAACATACCGTCATTAGCTTCCACGGCATTCCGCAAAAGTATGCGCAACGCGGTGACCCGTATGCCACGCATTGCGTGCGGACCACGCAGCATCTGGTGAAACGACTCGGCTGGAAACGCCACGACTGGACCCGCACCTTCCAATCGCGGTTCGGTCGGCAGCCGTGGTTGAAACCGTACACGGACGACGTACTAACTAAGCTCGCGGAAAAAGGCACGAAGCGGGTGATGGTGGTTCTGCCTGGCTTCACGGCGGATTGTCTCGAAACGATCGATGAAATTGGCCACGAGTCCGAAGAAGTGTTCCACCATGCCGGCGGCGAAAAGCTCCGCGCCTGCCCCTGTCTGAACGATCACCCCAAGTGGATCGAAGCGATGACCACGATCCTGCGCGAAGAAGGTGCAGGCTGGATCAAGTGACAGGATCAACGCCGTCCGAGCCACGACCGTGAGGGAGTGGCCCAACCGTCAGGGGTCGCTCGTGGTGTTGTCATCCGGACGACGTATTGCAGGTGGGAGGTTGGGCCGCTCCATTACCGTCGTGGCTCGGTTCAATTCGGGGCGGCGTAGGAACCGGCTGAGGATCACGGCAGCGAGTAACAGGCTGCCGGAGAGGTAGAATGGCAAGTCTTCGCGTCCGGTAGCGTCGCGGAGCACGGCGGCCAGTTGCGGGATGAAGAACGCGATGCCCCAGCCGAGGAACACGAGGCCGTAGTTGAGGCCGAGGTTTTTCGCGCCGTAGTAGTCCGCCGTCATCGCCGGCATCAGGCAAAGGGCGCCGCCGTATTGCCACACCACCACGCCGACGACGATGAACAACAGCAACACGTTTTTGTCCGCCACCGCATACGGCGTAATCAGCAAGCAAATCGCGGACAGGATGCCGTTCAACGTGTACGCATTCACGCGGCCAATGCGGTCCGAGTAACTGCCGGTGCCGATGCGTCCCGATGCATTCAAGATGCCGCCGAACGACGCGAGTAGCCACGCATTGGCTGCGAAGAACGGGACGTTGCTGGCAGTGGTTTTCAAAATGGGTGCGGCGTTGGCGATCACGAGTAGGCCGGATTGCGCACTGCCGATGAACAGGAACAGCAACCCGTAAAACTGCCACGTCTTCAGCATGTCCTTCGCGGCCCAATCCGTGGTACTGATTGTCGGGCGCGGAGTGTTCGTTACTGGCGCGGCGGGTGGGGTGTATCCGGCAGGCGGGCGAACCAGTAACAGCCCGGCGCCGATCACCACGACGCCGAACAAGACCCCCAACCCGACAAGACTGCCGGTTAACCCGTACTCGCCAATCAGGTAACTGGCGAGCGGCGAAATGTAAATCGCCGCCCCGCCGTAACCCCCTACGACCAGCCCGACGATCAACCCCCGGCGATGCGGTCCAAACCACTTCACTGCCGCCGGCGTTGCTGCCGCATACCCGAACCCCATGCCAATTCCACCCAGTACGCCGAAGCCGATCACGAGGCCCAAATAACTCTTCATTAACCCGGCCAGGATACACCCCGCCGAGAGTGAAACGCCCGCGATCATCGCCCCCATTCGCGGGCCGTAGCGGTCCTGCAACCGACCGCCGGGGATCATCATCAGCGCGAACAGGAACCCACAAATCGCGTAGGCCCAGGTGGCTTGGGCGTCCGACAGGTACACCCACCCTTCGTTCACCCCCGTCATCGGCGTGCCGATCAGGTCCGCACTCTTCGCAATCAGGTTCGCCTTCCACACGCTCCACGCATACAGGATGCCCAAGCACAGGTTCACCGTCGTGCCCGCACCCGTGACAACCCATGCCCGCGTGGGCACACTATCCGCTGCGGTCATGACGTTCCCCGATAAGCTTGGACGCCGCACCGACAGCGGAGGGGCGTCCAAGTTCTATTAGTATCACCGGCTCATTGGCCACGGATCGGCAACAAGAGCTGCACGGTCGATGACTGAAGCGGCGTGGCGGACGCCGAATCCATCTGCACAACGAGGTCTTTCAAGTTCTTGCGGAAGCCGTCGAACTGGGTTTGCAGTTGGTCTTTTTCTGTGACGCGGGCTTTCAAATTCGCTTGCAACGTGTCCCGCTCTTTTTCAAGGCCGTTGCTGCGCGCTTCTTCGGAGCGGAAGCGCCGCTCGGCGTCCGAAGCTTTTGCCAGTGCCGCATCCCGAGCGGTTTCCGTGGCCTTTAAGTCGTGTTCCAGTTTCGAGACGCGCGACTCCAACGACGACAATTTGGCCCCACTGATGGCACCGGGCGTGGTCTGCCCACAGCCCCACGCGGAGATGAACCCGGCAAAAATAACCAAGACGACGGTAACGGCGCGGATCATGGTGAGAATCTCCGAGTGTAGTATTTAAGCGTGGGGTAATCGGGCATCCCATGTGACTGGATGCAAATAGCCCAGATTACTTCGACACCCAAAGCCAGTTGAATTAACCCAAATCCTCGAAATTATCCGAAATGCCCAGAGTCGCTAGATTTGCAATGGGCAATACTTACGAAAAAGACCCACATGCACAACGAAAAAAGCCCATGCACGATCGTGCATGGGCTTTCATTCTCCCTGCCAAAACCACTACTCAATCCCGCTAATCACGGTTTCATGAATCTTGCCGTCCCGCACGTAGTACGTCTTCACCGGGCTGAATGTGGCGAGGTCTTTGTGATCCAGCACGTATTGCACATTGGCGAGGTTGAGCGATTCCCACAGGTGTAGTCCGATCAGGATGTCGCCTTGTTGCAGGCCGGCGCGGGCGGCTGGGGTTCCGTTGCCGACGTGCTGAATGAGCATTCCACCGCGAAGTTGGGCGTCGATGCGGGTCACCAGTTCTTTGCCCACTGGGTACAGCTTCACGCCGAGCTTGCGGAAGACGCCGTCGTTATTTAGTGACGGTGCGTTGACAGTTGTGCTTGCAACAGTCGCATTGGCGGGTTGCACCGTGATGTTCAACTCGACGCTTTCCGTACTGCCGGATTCGGACGCGCGGCGAACTCGGATTGCGACGGCATTGGCGGGGCGGTCCAGGAAGCTGCGTTCGAGGTCGATCGACGTGCAGATTGTCAAGTCGCCGACCCGTTCGATGATGTCGCCGTCTTTCATCCCGGCAACCGATGCAGGGGAATCGGTTTCGATTCGCTGAACGATCACGGTTCGGCGAATGGGCGAATCTTCCGCGTCCCGTTCGTGCTTGTCCAGGACCACGATCCCGTGCCGCAACCCGGAGCGCCGTTTAATGCTCATCATCTCGGCGGCTTTCGCAATCATCGTGTCCACGGGGATCGCAAACGCGATGTTCTGTGCCCCGGCCCGGATCGCCACGTTCACGCCGACGACTTCACCGAGTTTGTTGAACAGCGGCCCGCCGGAGTTGCCGGGGTTGATCGGGGCTTGCGTTTGAATCAGCGACTTGTAAGAGACTTCTTTGTTGAGTGTCACATCCCGTTTCATAGCCGAGACGTGCCCGATTGTGACCGTGTGTTCGTACCCATACGCATTGCCAATTGCAATCACCCGCTCCGCGAGCATTAAGTCGTTCGCGGTGCCGAGCGGCACGAGCGGCAACGGTTTCGGCGGGTCGATCTTAATCACCGCGAGGTCCGATTCTTTGTCCAGTGCAATCACTCGTGCGATGCAGTTGGTCCCATCGACAAGCCGGACCCGCAATGCTTGGACGTCATCGACAACGTGGTAATTGGTCACGATGTAACCACGCGGGTCGAGGACAATCCCGGTGCCCATGCCGTTGACCCGTTGCGGTTGCATCGTGCTGATACGAAGCGGGTCATCGTTCATGTTGTTGATGCGTTCGCTGTGGATGTTGACCACGGCACCCTTGACCCGTTCGACGACCGCGACGAGGTCGTCCCGCCGTGAACTGGGTCGATCGTCCGCCGGTGCCGTTGCTTGGAACAAGGGCACCAGACCCAGTGCCACAATGACGTGAAATAAACAGGCAACCCCGGCAGACGTGTGCTGACGCATGATGACCCCAAAGTACCGGGGCGGATGGCCGCCCGAACCATCCTGGCTTCGTAATACTCCTTTCGGAATCCGCGCAAACGCCCCTCGAACTCCCGTTCACAGGGAAGCGAAGTCTGCATCGAAACAAGTCACAGTCGTGCCGCACAGTCTCAACACGTCGGCTAATCCATGTCCATCAATCACGCCAACCTTATGGCCTGTAGCGGTTGACCGGCAGTTGCTGAGTGCGACCCTGCCGGATACCCTGATGGCACCGATTGCACCTGCTAAATCCACAGGGTTCACCCAATGGCCAAAACCGCCCGAATGGAACAACTCGAAGCCATGCTCCTGGAAGACCCGCACGACGCATTCTTGCGCTACGGCTTGGCAATGGAACACACCAGCGCCGGAGACGACACCAGCGCCACGGTCGTGCTGTTAGAATTGATCGCGCTGAAACAAGCGGACCCCTACGTCCCCGCATACTTGCAAGCCGGCCAGTCGCTGATGCGCCTAGGCCGCGAACCGGAATCCGCAATGGTCCTAAAAGAAGGCATCGAAGCCGCCCGCAAGACCGGCAACCTCCACGCCATGGGCGAGATGGAAGCGCTATTGGCGACCGTGGAGTAAGATCGAAACACGGGTTTCGGAGTTGCTAGCCCGGCAATCTCTCGACGTGAGGTAGGATGATTGCTTCGTGACGGCTGACATTCTCATTCGGAACTACGATCCATGCAACCGGAAGACACGACGAACACGTTCGGGGCTAAACTCTCACAGTCCACGGTCATCGAAACTTCGCACACCGACGTGGAAGGCACGATTCTGGCCGGCAAGTACAAGCTGATCGAGGCAATTGGCGAAGGCGGAATGGGGAAGGTTTGGCTGGCGCACCAGTCCGAACCCGTGAAGCGGCGGGTGGCGGTCAAGCTCATCAAGCGGGGCATGGATTCCCAGCAAGTCCTGGCCCGGTTCGACGCGGAGCGGCAAGCGCTGGCCATGATGGACCACCCGAACATTGCCAAAGTGTTCGACGGCGGCTTGACGGTCGATGGCCGGCCGTTCTTCGTGATGGAGTTGGTCAAGGGCGTGCCGATCACGGAGTATTGCGACAGTCATAAGCTCAGCCCGCAACAACGCCTCGAACTGTTCGTGCCGGTGTGTCTGGCGATTCAACACGCCCACCAGAAGGGGATCATCCACCGCGACATCAAGCCGTCGAACGTGTTGGTTGCACTGTACGACGACAAGCCAATCCCCAAGGTCATTGACTTCGGCGTGGCCAAGGCGACCGGGCAACCGCTTTCCGACCACACGATCACCACCGGCTTGGGCGCGGTCGTCGGCACGCCGCAATACATGTCCCCGGAGCAGGCCACGTTCAATAACCTCGACATCGACACGCGCAGCGACATTTATTCCCTGGGCGTGCTGCTGTACGAACTGCTGGTAGGAAGTCCGCCGTTCGGCTCGCCGCAGTTGAAATGGGTTGGGCCGGCGGAAATACTCCGCATGGTCCGGGACGAGGAGCCGCAGCGACCCAGTTTGAAACTGAGTTCAGCCGAGGGCTTGCTGACGATTTCCACGAACCGGGGGACGGAGCCGAAGAAGCTAACGTTACTGTTGCGGAATGAACTCGACTGGCTCGTGATGAAGGCCCTGGAGAAAGACCGCACGCGGCGGTACGAGACGGCCAACGGGTTCGCCGCCGACGTGAACCGTTACCTGGCCGGGGAGCCGGTCCACGCGCACCCGCCGAGTGCGGTCTATCGGTTCAAGAAGTTCACTCGGAAACACGTCAAGGAGGTGATTGCGGCGACCGTCGTTACGCTCGGACTGTTGGCAGGACTGGCGTTAGAGGTTCGGTCGAGCAACCGGGTGAAACTGGCACTCGTCGGGGAAACGGAGGCCCGACGGAATGCCGAACTCGCGGCCTTGGCCGAGAAGGATGCGAAGGAGCAAGCCCAGAGGCGGCTAACTCAGATCGAGAAGGGCAACGCCGTCCTCACCTCGATCTTCAACGACCTGGACATCCGCAAGGTCAAGGAAGGGACGGAACCGCTGGAGGCGGGGTTGGCCAAGCGGCTAGTCAAAGCCGCGCAAGACCTGGAAGGGGACGCGGTCGGCGATCCACTGGTGGTAGCCGCCTTGCAGTACAAGCTCGGTAAGGCGCTCATGAGCTTGGGCTTTCCGAACGATGCCTTACCCCTGTTTCAGAAGGTTCGGGAGACGCGGACCGCCAAACTGGAGACCGACCACCCCGACACGCTCGCCAGCA
>JAYSXU010000889.1:0-7351 GCA_043716965.1 Fimbriiglobus sp. | reverse complement strand
TTCCCTACTGAGGATCGATCACGGCTTCCGTTGCCATCGTTTTCCAATCCGGCGGTGGCCACGCCCGAGTCTCGGCGGAGGCTCTTGCCCAGGGCGTTCGCTCCGTTCCGGGCGTGGATACGCATCGGATCGAGAACCTCCCGGCTCAAGTGGTGCAGGGCCGATGGAACGCCCCTCAATGTCATGAGCCAGTTGGAGCAATGCGACGCGATCATCTTCCGGTGCGCGACAGACATGGGCAGCGTATGGGATGTCTTTATCGCTTTTCTCGAAAAAGCGTTCAACATCTGGCGGACGCAGAAGTGGAAGGACACGGCGACCAAGTTCCTGACGTCACACCGAGCCACGGCAACCGCCTCACCGCCCAGCGATTGGGCCAGAGGGTCGCTGGGGTCACGGCTAAGGCATGCATCAAGCGATGGTGGAAGCCCTCGGCGTGCCGCCCGATGACAAGTTCCAAATCATCCCCGAGCACGACGCCGACGGCTTCATCGCCGACCCGAGCTACCTCGGTATCAAGCACCCCGACGACGTGGTCCTTGTGGAAGTGACGCTCGGCTCGGGTTCGTGAGTCCGTTGTTCAGGTGGCAGGAGGCGTTGAGATGACGACGGACATGCTAGACTACGGCGACCCGGTCGGCTACCTCTCTATGGAGTACTGCGCGTAAGTCATAGCCGGGCTTGGTCTGTCCGGAAAAAATGGGCCTGTCCAGATATTCTGCGACTGCCTAGCGAGGGGTGGGGGCAGACGCCGGACAGGTCGAGACTCGAACGAACATCGCCCTTCATTTTGTCAACCCGTTCATCACTAAGGAAAATATGTTCAACCCAGATGTGTACGACCTCGTGGTCCTTGGCAGCGGCGAGGCGGGCAAGTGCCTGGCCTGGACCCTGGCCAAGCAAGGCCGGCGGGTGGCTGTGATCGAGCGGCGGTACGTCGGCGGGTCGTGCCCGAACGTCGCTTGCCTGCCGAGCAAGAACGTCATCCACGCGGCCAAGGTCGCGTCCTACTTCCGGCGAAGCGGGGAGTTCGGCATCGCGGCCGGCCAATGGTCCGTCGATATGGCCGCAGTCCGGGACCGGAAGCGGAAGATGGTCGATGCGTTAATTGAGGTGCACCTCGCCCGGTTCGCGGCGAGCGGGGCCGAACTCGTGCGGGGCAACGGGCGGTTCGTCGGGCCGAAGGCGGTCGAGGTCGCGCTCGACGGCGGCGGGACACGGGTTCTGCACGGGGAGACCGTCGTCGTCAACACCGGGTCGCGGGCTACGATCGACTCGACCCCCGGCCTGAGTGAGTCCCGACCGCTGACCCACGTCGAGGCGATCGAACTGGACCGGGTTCCCGGCCACCTCGTCGTCCTGGGCGGGGGGTACGTCGGGCTGGAATTCGCCCAGGCCTTCCGCCGCCTGGGCGCGCGGGTCACGGTCGTCGAGCGGAACCCCGCCCTCCTTCACCGGGAAGACGCCGACGTGTCGGAGGCGATGGCCCGGTTGTTCAACGACGAGGGGGTTGAGGCCTTCACCGACACGGTCGTCAGCCAAGTCGCGGGCACGTCGGGCGAGTCGGTGCGGCTGCACGCGCGCCGGGCGGGTGCCGACGTGACGATCGAGGGAACCCACCTGTTGGTCGCGGCCGGTCGAACCCCGAACACGGACGGTATCGGCCTTGCGGCGGCAGGAGTGGCGTTGGACGGCCGTGGCTACATCCGCGTGAACGAGCGACTTCAAACGTCGGTGGCCGGCGTCTGGGCGGCCGGAGATTGTGCCGGCAGCCCGCAATTCACCCACGTCGGGTACGACGACTTCCGTGTCATTCGGGACAACTTGGCCGGAGTGGATCGCGTGACGACCGGGCGGCTGGTGCCGTCGTGCCTGTTCACCGACCCCGAACTCGCACGGGTCGGGCTTTCCGAGCGTACCGCCCGCGCCAGGCGTGCCGTACCGACTCGTCAAGATTCCAATGGCAGCCGTGCTCCGAACGCGGACGCTGTCCGAAACGCGGGGGTTCCTGAAGGCCCTGATCGAACCGGACGGAGGCCGCATCCTCGGGTTCACGGCGTTCGGGGCGGAAGCCGGAGAGGTGACGGCTGTGGTGCAGGTGGCGATGGCGGCCGGGCTGCCGTACACCGCGCTACGGGACGCGGTTCTGACCCACCCGACCATCGCCGAAGGGCTGGTCGTACTCTTCTCCGCTCCCCCCGTCGGGGTGTAGAAACGCAGTGCCAGAAGGCACCCCGAACCAGTTGCGGCACCAGACGGCGGGGCACGGTCGTGTCTCAGTTTGCCGGTCGGTACCTGTGATTCCTGCTTCTCTGGAACCAAACTGAGATACTGCCAAGTAGTTCGACCCGTGGCCCAGTTCTCGGGGTCCGGTGTAGACCTCATTCGCCGTATTGTGCGGGAGGAACATGTCGAATTCGACATCATGCCGCTGTTTCAATCTCGCACATCACGCCCTTCACCAGTATGTTCCGTGCATGACCCCATTCCTCAAGTGGCCCGGCGGCAAGCGGTGGTTCGTGTCCAGCCACGCCGAATTGCTGCCGACCGACTTCCGCGTCTACCGCGAACCGTTCCTCGGCAGCGGGGCCGTATTCTTCCACTTGAACCCGCAACGAGCGGTGCTTAGCGACACCAACCGCGAATTAATTGCGACGTACCGGGCGATTAAGTCGGACGCCTTGGCCATCGAACGGCGGCTGCGGCGGCACCAATCCCTGCACGACGACGACCACTACTACCGGACCCGCAACGCCCCACGAACCGCCGACCTGCGCACCGAGGCGGCCCGGTTCCTGTACCTGAATCGGACCTGTTTCAACGGAATCTACCGGGTCAACTTGCAGGGGGTGTTCAACGTACCGCGTGGGACCAAAACGGCGGTCGTACTACCAACCGACGACTTCGCCGAGGTGCGTCGTGTTCTCTGGCGGGCGAAGTTGGAGTCGTGCGATTTCGAGCCGGCCATCGACCGCGCCGAACCCGGCGACCTCGTGTTCGCCGACCCGCCGTACACGGTCCGACACAACAACAACGGCTTCGTGAAGTACAACGAGACGCTGTTTTCGTGGGCGGACCGCACCAACTACACCTCAAACCCAGTTCGCCGACGATGCTCGCGGAGGAAAGTTGCAGCCGGGGGATGCCGGGTCGGAGGGCGAAACTCACCGACCGCGGCGAGTACGGCTGTCACTACTTGACCGGCGGGTGTCGGCCGAGTCAGGACGACGTAGTCGTCGGCCAAGGACCAGTCTCCGCGCTCAAACAAGGTATCGTGAAACCGACACAGGCTGAGGACATTCTGAAGGTCTCCACGGTGGTCCGGGGCGTCGGCCCACCGCACGATGTGACTGGCAACAAGCAGGTCAGGAGTGGACACGTCGCACACTGCGCACCGGCCGCCATATCCGGCAGGCGAGAGTTGGCGGAGCCGGGCTTGACCCCGTCGTCTCCGCGCTTGACCGACCGACACGCCTGTCTGAACGCGACCCATCCGTAAACGACCGGCCAGAATGGCAAAGTCGATCGCCTTATTGGACAGCGGTTCCGACTCGGCGTCGATCGGCGTATCAAGGAGCAGATAGCTACCCGGCGTCAAGAGCTCGACCAACCCCTCGTCACGAAGTCCCTGAAAGACACGGCTCATAGTTTGCCACGGCGTAGCACCCGTCGCCCCGGTGGCAGCCACGATACGGCTCAATTCCTCGTCTCTGAACACGCCACGCCGGACGACCCGCGTGGCGTGCCGTGCGCTGTACGCATGAAGCGATGCCAAGACAGCATCTCGCCATGTCATGTGGTAGTCCAATGTCGTGTTGAGTGATTGTTGAGTAACACGAATAGGAGTGTTGTGTGCAACGAAATTGTCTGCTCATTTATCTAGTTCGTCAATAGTCGTCTGGTATGGTCGAACATGGTTGAGTTCCCGGCATCAGACATGATTGTGAAGGCGGCAAGTTGCCCCCCAACGCGGACGGGGACTCTGCCCGCATTGCTGCGGCGAGGTGTTCTTGACCGACATGCCGGGGTTCCATCAGGGGATGGGCGAGAACGCCGCGCCGATCACGGTCGCCTCCGACTACATGTTGGTGATGGAGACCCTGATGCTCTTCACCCCGGTTCGCCTGTTATGGGGCCACCGGGATCGCCGATTATTGAACGACACACTGTTCTTGAAAGACGGTCCGCTCACGTTGAGGGGTCAATACTCTAAGCTGGTCGATCCGATTCGTGAGTTTCTGCAGCACGCCAAAGAGGTCGGCCGGCCAGTCCACATCGCCGGCCAGGAGAAGACTGGCACGTTCGTCGATCACTTGGCTGGGATCGCCCGATACGGCCCGCCCCAGGAACGCGGAGAGCCGCCTGCCTCTGCCGTACTGACGCACGACTTCGTGCGTCGTGAGGTGCAGCGGATGCCGGAGCGGGCTAACCCCTACGGGCTGAAGACCAACTGGGGTGAGAAGGTTTACGTCAAGCTCGACCCCGCTACGCCGATGGTACTGAGCGTACCGACTGGCAGGTACGACGAGCGCGGCGACTTCCCTGTGGCGACCGACCTGATCGGGCTGGATCGCATCTTGGCCACCTTGCCGGGACTTGTGAGTCGTCGATTTCCGAGCGCGTTATACCCGATCGAACTCGCCAACGGCATTGCTTCGCTGTCCAGCTACCCATCAGCCGCAATTCTCAGGCGGTTCCTCGATACGCCACGCGGGTGAACTAAACTATCCGGGATCCCGCGAAAGATAATCGCCTGCCAGTTTTGGTCGCCCTTCACCAACTCGTCTGGACACTTCTTCGGACGGCGCCGTCTGCCGGGGCGTTCGCCGACGCCGATCGCGTGGAAGGGGCGAAACTGCCTCGGGAGACGCATGACGGCGGTTACGACGACCGCATGAAACAATTTGTATGGGCGTCTCTGTGTCTTTGTGTCCCTGTGGTGAACATTCCGTTTTATGATCTCAACAAATCTGGCTGCACCCCACTTGAACCGAGAGATTTGGTAAACTCGGAAAATCACCGGCGGTCGGGCTGGCACTGTTACTTCAGACGAGGTGAATCCGGATGGCCGATGCGCGGATTGGGATGCTGTTGCGACAAGCCCGGCTGCTTTCGCCGTCGCTGAATCTTCTGGATTTGGGCGATGCGGAGCTGTTGGCACGTTTCCTGGATCAGCGGGATGAGGTCGCGTTTGAAGCGATTGTGCTGCGGCACGGCCCGATGGTGCGAACGGTGTGTCGGGCGGCGTTACGAAATGCTGCGGATGGCGATGATGCGTTTCAGGCGACGTTTTTGGTTCTGGTGCGGCGGGCGGCGGCGATCCGGGATCGGGCGGCGTTGGGCGGGTGGTTGTACCGGGTCGCCCATCGGGTGAGTCGAAAGTTGCGTGATCGCACGAAACGGTTCAATCCCCTCACCGACGATCTTGCCGTTGACGGGACTTCGCCGGGCGTTGATCTTCGGAGTGTGCTGGATGAAGAAATTGCGAAATTGCCGGAGAAGTATCGGCTGGTGGTGCAGCTTTGTTACGTCAACGGCCTGACCACAACCGTTGCCGCACAACGGCTGGGGAGCGCAAAAGGCACCGTCCTCACGCGGTTGGCCTGGGCACGAAAACGGCTTCGTGGTGAACTGACACGCCGGGGCGTGACGGTCGCGGTCGGGTCGCTGGGCGTGGTCCTGGGGCGAACCGGAACCGGGGCCGTGCCGATTGCGTTGGTGTTGAAAACGGTTCAGGCGGCCGGCTTACTGACAGCCGGGGAATCGGTGGCAAGTCTAGTTTCCGAACGAACGATCACTCTAACCCAAGAGGTAGTCCAAGTGATGATCCTGAACAAAGTGAAATGGGTCGCAGGGATTCTGCTGCTAACGGTGACACTCACCGGCGTCGGCATTGGTCGCTGGTCCGCCACGACTGCCACGGCGGAGCCGGGTGACAAACCGAAAATCAAAGCCGTTGCCAGCGAGTTCATCGCCGCCGGCGAAGCCAAACCCGGCCCGGACGCCAAGCCGACCGCCGACGACGAGAAGAAGCCCACGCCAAAGACCAAAGAGTTCGCCGTCACCCGACCCATCGGCACCTGGGTCCGTGAAGCACCGGGAAGCCGCACCATTTTGGTGATCGGGGAAGACCGTGTCTCTGCGACGTTCGAGAAGAACATCGACAACACACGATTCAGTGGCACATTTGAAGCGGATTACAGCTTAAACAAAGAGAGTGTGATCTTCGGCGTGGTCAGTAGTGATGACAGCCACGTTGATACACCACCCGATGTGAATGTGCGTGTTAAGTCGATGACTCTGATCGGGGAACCGTTCGCAATCCGATTTCGCGTGGACGGTGACACCTTGACACTGAAGGATCTCAAGGGGTTGGATACCCCGAGAGATCGGGAACTGAACAACTCCGACAATCCGCACTTCCTGATGGGTCGCTACCAAATCGCGGACCCCAAGCAGCCGGTTGCGAATACCCCACTCAAACCAGGGAAACGACCAACATTTTATTACGGAACCGCGCCACCTCGTGCTGATACAAATTACCCCCAGCCAGTACCGGAAGTGAGGTACACTGTTCCGGCTGAAGATGGCCAATTGCCGCCTCCTACGTTGCCATCTCGAACATCACCATCCTTACCGCCATCGGACCGGATCCTTCCCTCACCGCAGCACGAACGGTCTGAAACCCCGCGGCGGACTGTTCCCGACGTGATTCCGCCCAATACTTCACGATCCACCTTACCGACAGACCGCGAGATTCTGCGACAGTTGCCAAAACTAGCGAAGCTTCCAATCGGCGAGATTAGCATCGTGAAAAACCGGATCCTGGACAAAATCGAGTGTCCGAAGGTTTACCCCGTTGTCGGGCTAGCGAAGTTGCACCGACAACAGTGGGATTGCGCGGTGTACTATACGGAAACAGCACCCAATGCGGACGCGAACTGTGTCAAAAAGAATCGCGTTAACGTGGTGTATCTCGACAAGAACGACCTGATTGCCTGCAAGGAGTAATCGCTCGAGATGTGTGACGAATTTCAACAGGACCGTGCCGTGTTTTAGAGTGGTTGGCTCGCACCCCGTCGCTGACGCTCCGGGTTCGCCGGGAAACGCCGGACTTCGGCGATCCCGGAACGTCAGCGACGGGGTGACGACTCTACCCCGACACGGCGCTGGCGAGCTTCCTGCACCCTGGAAACGTTTGACTTGTTGCGAATCGAGGAAGACGATACTCCGGAAGCGACAGGACTCGGTTTTCGTCACTGGACCGGCGTATGAAGGTTGTTGAGCGTACTGCTAAGGCGTGCGGCACGTGATCGTGTACTCAGGCGAACGGCGTGACGTCACGCCGTTC
>JAYSXU010000888.1:0-2499 GCA_043716965.1 Fimbriiglobus sp. | reverse complement strand
GGTTCATCCTCCTGGCGCTCGCGCTGATCGGAGCGTTCGCGAGTCTGCTCATCCGCAAGATGCCGGCGTCGAATCCGTTCAAGCCCTTCCCGCGCTACGTCTACGCCCCGCTCGTCGCCAGTATCCGCGTGCTGCTCAGCACGAAGGCGCTGCGGGTGGCCCTGCTCGGCATCGCCTTCTTCACCTTCGTCGTCGCGTTCATGCGCGCCGCCGTCTACATGCTCGGCGAGAGCCAGAACCCGCGCTGGGACGAACTCAAAACCAGCGCCGTCGTCGGCACCGTCGCCCTCGGCATCGGCCTCGGCAGCCCGCTCGCCGGGATGCTCTCGGGGCGGCGCGTGGAGTTGCGACTCGTCATCGTCGGGGCCGTCGGCATGATGGTCCTGCTCCTCGGAGCGTCGTGGTTCGTCGGCGAAATGTCGTACCTCATCGCCTGCATCATCGGCATCGGCTTCTTCACCGGGTTCTACATCGTGCCGCTGTTCACACTGTTGCAGCACAAGGCACCGAAGACGAGCAAAGGGGAAATGATCGCGACGAGCAACTTCGTCAACGTGACCGGCGCCATCGGCGCCACGGCGCTGTTCAAAGTCGCCGTGCTCCTCGCGCACGTCACCGGTTTCGCCCCCGCCATCTCGAACCGGGAAACCGTCGGCAGCGGGGAACTCCGCGAGTTGACACTGAACCACGGCCGGCCCGTCCACTTCGAAATCCGCACCGACGACGGCCAACTTTTGACGGGTGGCACCAAGCCCGAAACGGATCAGGCGAACACCCTCGGCAACGTCGGACGCCATTTGTTCGACCCGACCGAGACCAAAGAAGTGCTCGAAGTCGAAGGTTCGATCTCCGCGAAAACGGTGGGTCGCCGCATCGACGTGACGCGGTTCGATACCGACGGGGTGCGCCACTACGACCTCGTTCCCACCGGCAAATCCCCCACCACCGATTACGACAACCGCCGCTTGCCGTCGTTGCTGTTCCTCGGCGCCGCGATCCTCACCCTCGGGATTTTGGTGCTGTTGACCAAACCGCTTTTGCAAGTCCGCCGGGCGGAATCGTAGGCCTCACACCACCACCGCCGGTTCGATGACGCGCATGGTGCGCCAACGTCCTGCGCGGAAGCGGAGACCGAAACAGATGGCCAGCGAGAACACGTACAGGGTGGCGAAGCCCCAGGCCGCGTACAGCCCCCAACCATTGCGCCACGCGAGCCACGTCGGCACCACCATCAGCGGCCAGGCGGTGCCGAGGGCGATGATCGTGACGAAACGAGTATCGCCGGCGCCGCGCAACCCGAAAGCGTAGATGATGTTGGCACCGTCCGCCAAAGAATAGAGTGCCACGAAGAGCAGCAGCATCGGGATGATCGGCTTGATCTTGGCCCATTCGGTCGGATCCATCTCAGCGGCGAACGGCATGACCATCACATGCGGCACCGTGAGGTACAGCACCGCAATCACGGCCATGTAGACGGTCGCCAGGATCGCACCGGCGTGGGTCGTCCGCGCCGATATTTCCGGTCGGCTTTCGCCCTGACGCTGGCCGACGAGCACTTCGACCCCTTGGCCCAATCCCATGACCGGGAGGAACGCCAACATGTTCAGCGAGAACGTCAACGTGGTGGCGGCGAGTTCCGCTTCGCCGATGTTGCCGATGAAGAAGATGAACGCCGTGAAGGCCATCGCTTCGATGAAATATTGCCCGCCGTTGGGGAGACCGAAGTAGAGCAGGCGGCGGAACAAGGTGGGGTCGAAGCGCCAGCCGCTGAGGGTGCCGAACTCGGCGCGATCCCGTTTGCGGAAGAATAAAATCAAGCCGAGAACAGCGGAAACCGTGGTGCCGCAGGCGGTGGCGAGTCCGGCGCCGAACATCGCCGCTTCCGGGTCGTCGCGTTGCCAGAGGATGAGCGGCACCGCCAACAGGGCGTTCGTGAGTGCCCCGGTGGCATTCACGAGGAGCACCGTCCAACTTTTCTGGCGACCGGCGAAGAACGCGTTTGTGGAAGCCAAAATCAGCGTCGGCAACGCCGCCAACGAGAGGCCCCGGAAGTAGGCTCGTTCCAGAACTTTCACCGCGGGTTTGTGTTCCGACCAACCGATGATGACGTCGACCACGGGGATCAGCAGTGGGAAGAGCAGCCCGCAGGCGATGGCGAAGTAGAGCGCCTGCCAGACCACCGGGCCGATGCGATGCGGCCGGCCGGCGCCGGTGTACTGGGCGACGAAGACGGTGGCGTAGAGCACGGTGAACTGCAAGAGTGCCAGCGGCGTCCAAAAATAAAGGACGGGTGGCATCGCCGCGGCGACGGCGTCCGAATTCACTCCGGACACGAAGATGCGGTCGATGAAGATTTGAAGCGTGGTGCAACTGCTGCTGACGATGAACGGCAGGGACAGTTTCAACAGTTCCCGGCCCGCCTGGGTCAAATTCTGCGGGCCGGGTGGCAACGATACCGCTGTGGCCGGAGTCACTTCCAATTCCATCGGCTCAATCCCG
>JAYSXU010000887.1:0-2500 GCA_043716965.1 Fimbriiglobus sp. | reverse complement strand
AGAAGTGGCTATCGGGAGTTGAGTAACTATGTGGCGGGAATGCAACAACCACTTCGATTGGTGAGACCATAACGATTTCCGCATGGTCGTCTGGATGGTGTTCCACGTTCGTGTCGTCGGACCCGTTTCCGTCCAGGAACTGCTCGTCGTCTTCGTTCCCATCCCAACTCAAAATGTGATCGTGACCCGTGCCGTCATAGTTGATGTGGTCCGTTCCGCCGTATAAATAGATCTCATAATACCAGTTGTACCAAGCGTCATACGATTCGGTATTGGTGTGATGCCCGTCGGTGCCGTTCCCGGAATCGTGGCCAGTGTTCAAGTGATGCCCGTCGGTACCAGACCCGGAATTCCCGTTGTTTGTGTTGCCGTGATCTCCGTTGTTGCTTTGATCCCCATCCGTGCCGCCGCCCGTGCTGTGATCCCCGTTGTTCCCGTTCGTGTGGCCGTTACCCTCGTTCGTATTGCCACGTCCCGAATCGGAGCCGCCTCCGTTGCCATTCCCGTTAGTGCCACCATCGCCCGTGTGATTATGGTCGTTCTCGCCACCGGAGTTGACGTGGCCATTTGTTGAATCCGAGCCGCCGTTTGTGTGGCCGACGTTGACATGGCCGTTGTCGTCTGTGTTCGTATTCCTGTTGTCGTTCCCATTATTGTTGATGTAGATGTGGTCGTCGGATCCGGACGTGCCAATCGTCACGGTGTGACCGTCTTTGTCCACGAACTTGTGGACTGTGTACCCGCCGAGAATCTGGGTTTGCCGCGTGAAGTCGCAGATTTCGCCCTGAAAATCGTCGTCGTACCAACCCGGTGCTTTGTAATTGACATCGGGGTCGGTCACCGCTTCGGCGATCTCGTGCGAGGTGTATGTCGTCAACGCCGCAAACGTGCTGAGGAACCCCTGTGATATGGCTGTGGGGTTCACTTCCCCAGGGTATGGCACGACTGCGTAACGGACGTCGGCGGCCCGGCCCGTCATGGCACGACCCAAGAACGCGCCGTGGAAACCGTTGAAGTCCCCAACGCTAGTCAACCCTTCGCTATCACGCACGGCCACACCGGGTTCGGTATACACGACGTACAACCGATCCGCGTCGGGTTGGGCGACTTGGTTGCGGGTAATCAGTGACTGCAACTGCTGTTCAATGCTCACTTCGCTGAGGGCGACGTTCTTGTTAATCGCCGTCGGCGCGACGACGCCGGGTGTCGCGGACCCCTGGCCCACTCCGTAGCCCGTTGTGTGCAGCGCGTCCATGTACGGACTGGCTACGAGATAATTCACAAACGTTTCGAGGTCGTGTTTCGTCGATGACAGGGTGGGCGAGTTCCAATCCGAACCCAGATAGACAGCCTGGGCTTCCACGTTCTTCAGCAGTGCGCCGCCATGATACGTGACGGTGGGCGTGATACGGGATTCGATCACTTCCAATTGAAGTGTGAAGGGCGATGGGCGGTTCAAGAGAAAATCTCCCGAATGAATGGGCTGGGGCGATCCACGCGAATGTGCGCACTGCGGCGGATTGATCCTCTGAGTATATCAGACGCATGATTGGAATGAAAGTTCCGAACTGGCTTGATTGCCAATCGCCGTTTTATCGGTTTCCAGAATGATACCGTCGCACAGTTTCGCACAATTCCACAGGCACTTTGACAGAACCACTCTTTGTAACAACTCCGTAACAAACAACTCCACGCCACGCACATTTACTGCGGACCGGGACTGCTCATGCTTGGTAGAATGAAATGTAACCACGAATCACACGAATCGGACGAATGAAAACGGTGAACGTGTGAAACCAACGAGCCAATACTGTCCTGGTGGTTTCTGGTTTATTCGTCCCATTCGTGTGATTCGTGGTGGTTAACAATCTGGAGTGCTCTCATGGCGACTGCGGAAAAGTACCTGCGTCCGGAAGTCATCAATCAAGTTGCCAGATTGGATTTGCGGGCGAAGTTCATCGTCGAAGGGTTCTTGAGCGGGCTGCACTCCAGCCCGTTTCACGGCTTCTCGGTGGAGTTCTCCGAGCATCGTAAATACGTGCCCGGTGACGACCCGAAGGATCTCGACTGGAACGTCTACGCCAAGACTGGCAAGCACTACATCAAGAAGTATCGGGCCGAAACGAACATGACGGGGTACCTCGTCATGGACCTCTCGAAGTCAATGGCCTACACGTACCGGCAGCAACTCACGAAGTTCGACTACGCTATCTGCCTCGCGGCAGCGCTGGGGTACTTGATGGTCCACCAACAAGACCCGGTGGGACTCGTCACCTTCGACACCAAATTGCAAACCGTGATTCCGCCCAAGAGCAAGCGGTCGCAGATCGGCACACTGCTTTCCGTGCTGGCGAACTTGAAGCCAACTGGGGAAACGGACATCGCCCACTCGTTGTTCCAACTGGCGTCAATGGCCCGTGGAAAGTGCCTGATTATGCTGTTCAGCGATTTGCTCGGCGACCCCGAAGCGATCATGAAGAGTCTGTACCGTTTACGCCAT
>JAYSXU010000886.1:0-2500 GCA_043716965.1 Fimbriiglobus sp. | reverse complement strand
ACACGGCCGGACTTCGAGAACCCGATTCACAACGCCACTGCGTAACTCCTAGATAGTGTAACATTGGTCACTTCTCCCAGGAATGATGACAAATGTGTGACCTGGGATTGGGATATGACAAAATAATGGGGTTGTAACGATCGCAACTTATGGCACATGCTGAACTTTGTTTCTGACAAAGTGTTTTGATTGGGTCTGTTCAGTCCAGCACGGCCAGCGTTAGTGCTAGCGTGACGCGGGGGCCTTCAAACAGGAACGCCCTCGGGATCGGCTTTTCGTCATCGACGATTGGGGCTTTCGCACGGGACACCGTCGTCGGGTTGGTGATCGCGCTGATGAGTCGCTCGAACTCGCCGATGAGTACGTCCCGGTCCGCACTGCGGGTGCGCCAGCGGCGGTATTCGCCGTCGTACACATCGCCACGGCTGCCGAGGCAGACCGTGAGCCATTCGCCCATGCGGAACCGGAACGTTTCATGCCAATCTTTCAAGCGGATCAGTTCGAGCGGCTTGGCGTCAAACAGGGTCTCGAAGTACGCCGCCAAGAAGTCGTCGGTGACGCGGGCCGTTGGCCAGATTTCGACCGCGAAGTCGAGTTGATCCGGGCTGGTGCGGGAAATAACCGTGAACGAATCGAGCCGCCCCGTCAGTTCACCGAACGCTTGCGACGTGGCCAAATCAATCGCCGCCGTGTGCCCTTCGAGCAAGTCCGCCCACACATCCCCGAGGGTGTCACGCAAGTCACGCAACCGCCGTTCGACGCGGAGTTGCTCCGCCTTCCGGCCGGGGTCTTTGCGATAAATCGCCCACTGCCGCACGTACTCTTCCCGGTCCCGGTCGCCGAGTTCTTGTAACCAATCGGCGTACACCTGCAGCGCGTCCGTCGGGTCGGTCGCCGCCTGAACCGCCCGCAAATGATCGTCGTGGGTCATCACAGACTGGTCCCTTTTCTGACGGATTTGTAGGTCGCGGTCGAGGCTTTGCGAGGCCCGATATCGGATCTTTAGACAGGATTAACAGGATTAACAGGATTGAAATCCGATCTTCATAATCCTGTTGAATCCTGTTAATCCTGTCTAAAAGTTTTCTCGTCCTGACCGAGCACGGGCTTTGATGCGGGCCAGGAACCGGATCACTTCGCCAATTAGTAGTACCGGGGACGTTGCTGCGATGATGACGCCCCACTGCTCCCACGACAGCGGGACGGTCCGGAACACGTTGCCGAAGAATTGGACCAGAACAATTTGGCCGAACAGAATCACACCGGCGATCAGCAGGAACGCTTTGTTCTGGAACAGGCCGACGAACGCCGATTCGTTCCGGCCCAGACAGCGGGCGTTGAACAGGTTCCAAAATTGCAACAGCACGAACACGCAGAAGAAAATCGTGAGCCATTCTTTCTGTTCCTGCGTTTCCGGGTTGCCGCCGGGAAGCGTGGGCATCAACAACAGAAACGCAATCAAAATCACCAGGAACACCCCGCCGATGCCGAAGATCAACCGCACCATTTCGCGGGTGATGATGAAGTCATCCGGGTGGCGTGGCTTGCGTTTCAGCACGCTAGCGTGGGGCGGTTCGGTGGCCAATGCCAATGCTGCAAAAGTGTCCATAATCAGGTTGACCCAGAGCATTTGCATCACTGTCAACGGGAAGTTCACGCCGATGAACGGCCCGAGCAGTGCGATACCGAGGGCGACGACGTTGATCGTCAGTTGGAACAGAATGAACCGCTGGATGTTTTCGTACAGCCCGCGACCCCACCGCACCGCCGTCACGATGCTAGCGAAACTGTCGTCGAGTAGCACCACGTCCGCCGCTTCCTTGGCCACGGCGGTGCCGGTGATCCCCATTGCCAAACCGACCTTGGCGTAGTTAAGCGCCGGCGCATCGTTAGTGCCGTCCCCGGTGACAGCGACGACTTCACGTTGCGCTTGCAGCAACTGAACGAGGCGCAGTTTGTCGAGTGGACGTGCCCGCGACAGGATCTTCAAACCCTTCACGGCTTTGGCCGCGACCTCATCGGACATCGCCGCGAATTCGGCGCCGGTCATCTCTGTCCTTGTGCCACCGTTGCCATCGCCCTCGTTGCCGGTGAGCAATCCGATTTGCCGACCGATTTCGCGGGCCGTGTCGGGTGTGTCCCCGGTGACGATTTTCACGTCAATGCCCGCGTCGTGGCAGGCCGCAATCGCGCCGGGCACTTCCGGGCGAATTGGGTCGGCGATGCCGACGAATCCGAGCCAAACCAGCCCGTTCACTTGCGGCTCCAGTTCCGCTTTGACATCGGTGACATCCCGGTACGCGATGCCGATGGTTCGCATCCCACGGGCTTGCAACTCTGTTAGTTCTTTCGTGATGGTTTCCTTCGCACTCGCAGTCAGTGACACCGGGCTGTCACCGGACAGAATCCGATCCGATTGCGCGAGGATGACTTCCGGCGCGCCTTTGACGTGCAGCGTCTTGTGCCCTTTGACATCGGTGCCACTGGTGGCCATGTATTT
>JAYSXU010000885.1:0-7355 GCA_043716965.1 Fimbriiglobus sp. | reverse complement strand
AATGTTGCGGTGTCGTTGCCAGAACCGGTCTTTAGAGTAACGCTTTCGAAGCCATCGAGGATGGTACCATCCTCCATCGTATCGTAATGATGCGGATTTTATTGATTCTACGGAAGCACGGGTTACACCCGAGGAAGACGCCGTGAGCACGAATACCCCGGAAGCGGCGACTAAGAATAAGTACCATCGCCAAATTGACGATGCCTTTGAAGAAGCCTCCAAATTGGCCGGCTCGAATCTCGCGCCGACGGAGTTCTATGAACAGTTTCTGAACCGGGCGCTCACGGCCATTGACGCCCCGGCAGGGGTGGTGTGGTTGCGGACGCCACAAGGGTTCTTGCAAATCGCCTGTCAGGTGAACCTGGACAAAGTCGGACTTGACGCCAAGCGCGGCGGGCGGCAGTGCCACAACGAAATCTTGCGACAAGTCTTCCAGTCGCAGCCGGCTCGCCCGACAATGGTCGAACCGCAAGGTCGCCTAACTGGTGTCACGGTCGAACCGGGGGCAGTGCCTGCGGCCAACCTCACCGATTATTACGCCCTGTTCGCGCCGATCATTCAGCAAGATAAGACCGCGCTCGGCTTGTTGGAAGTCTTTCACGACCCGGCGCTCGATCCGCGGATGTACCAGACGTTCCTGCAGTACACCGTGCAAATGGCGGGGTATGCTTCGCAGTACCACTCCTTCAGCAATTCGCGGCAAGCGAGCGGGTTGGAGAAGGTCTTCACGCAAATCGAAGCCTTCGCCAAGCAAATCCACAGCAGCTTGAACCCCACGGAAGTGGCGTACCACGTTGCGAACGAGGGTCGGCGGATCATCGAATGCGACCGGCTTTGTGTCGGCGTGCGGCACGGCAAAAAAGTGACGGTCGAAGCGGTCTCTGGGGCAGACGTTGTTGAAAAAGCCAGTACCCACGTCCGTCGCATGAAAAACCTGTTCGACGCCGTGCTCAAGTTCGGCGACAAGCTGGTTTATCGCGGCACGAAAGACGAAGGGCTGCCGCCCGATTTGTCCCACGCACTCGACGAGTACCTGAACGAAAGCCAGCCGAAATTACTGGTTGTGATGCCGATTCGGGACGACCGCGAAAAGGACAACGGCAAGCCGGCCCGGTCCATCATCTTGATGGAAAGCTTCAACCCGCCCGAACAAGTCGAACCGCTGATTTCCCGACTCGACGTGGTCTCCAAACATGCAGCGGGGGCGCTGTACAACGCTGCCGAGTTGCAGCGGATTCCGTTCCGGTTCATCTGGTCGCCGGTCACGAAAATCCAAGAACTGCTCGGTGGTAAAGCCCGATTCTACACGATCCTGGGCGCGATCGCCATCGTGCTGTTGGCCGTCATGATGGTGCTGGTGCCGTACCCGCTCAAGATGCCTGCCAAGGGCGAGTTCCTGCCGAAGCAAACGGTCTACATCTTCCCGCCGAACGACGGCCAAGTAAAGACGATCGAAAAGAAAGCCGGTGAACGAGCGAAATCAGGTGAGTCGCTGCTGATCCTCGTGAGTCAAGATTTACAGCAGAAATACACTTCCGCCGATGCCGAGGCCGTCGGTGCTGAAGCCGCCGTGCGAAACCTTGACGACATGCTCGCCAAGCCGGGGACGACGACGGAACAATCACTCGGCATTGAGCGGGAACGGGCGAAGTACGCCAGCACCGCCAGCAACCGGCGGAGCTTTTGCGACGACTTGAAGAAGATGTACAACTTCACGGGTTTAGCTGGACTGTTTCGCACCCACGCCCCGTACTTGGCCCCAGGCACGCCGGGGGATTGGCAAGTTCTCAGTGCGGACAACAGCACCGAGTTGCTCAACCGCAACGTTCGCGGCAGCGAACCCTTGATGCGGCTGGGTGCCGTTGATGGCCCGTGGCGTGTGGAATTGAAGATTCCACAACGCAACATCGGCCACGTCGCACGGGCTTTTGCCAACAACGGTTTCCACAAGAAGGATGCTGCCGGCAAGAAATATTTGGATGTCGATTTACTCCTCACGAACAAAGCCGATACGAGTTTCCCCGGTCGGCTTTACGAAGAAGACATGGCCAAAGAAGCGGTGCCGAACCGCGACGACCACAACGAGCAAGAGCCGATCATGATCGCCTACGTTCGGGTGAGCCTGGAAGAATTCGGCGCTGCCGGCCAAGTGCCACCGGAACTGAAAGTGGCCGGTGTGGAGGTCCACTCGCGCATCCGGTGCGGCGACCACGCCCTGGGGTACTCGCTGTTCCACGGCGTGTGGGAATGGTTCTTCGAGAAGGTGATTTTCTTCTTCTAAGATATCGCCTTGATGTTCCCGACTGGACGGCTCCCGGACCGCCGGGATGATCGCCAGCCACAACTAACACCGTCCCGCGTTAGCGGGGTTTGTCTCACAGTTATGGGGAGATTTCTGATGCTTCCGGTTCGTCGTTGGGTAGCCGCTGCCGTTCTCAGTGGCGCAAGTTTCACCGTCGTGGCGTGCAATAACACAACAACACCAAGTGCCGGTGCCATCGGCGATAAGCCCATTGCACCCGTTGAGATTGGCGGCCCGTTGTGGGTCGGCGTCCCGATGCCAGCGATCGAGAAATCGACGCCGGTTGGTGAGTCGATCGTGATCCCGAACGCCGTCGTGAACAACGACGTTCGCGTGCAAATTGCCGCCCAAGTCGATGGCATTGTCGAACTCATCGGCACGCCGATCGCGGCCGGCACGCCGATCGACCCCAAAGACGAAATCATCTACCACCCACGCGACTTAGAAAAGAAGCAGCAGTACCGTCGCCTCCGTGAAAATGATCTCATCAAAAAAGACCAGATTCTCGCGCGGCTTGACGAACAGCTTGTGAAATTACAAATCGACCAGTACTACGAGATGGTTAAGGCAACGGACTTGGCGATTACGGCTGCCAAGCGAGCCGAAGCCATTCAACAAAAACTTCTTGACGCAACGAAAGGGATTGCGGGTGTGTCCGCGAGTGAGAATCTGAACCAAGAAGCTCTCGTGGCGCGGTACCTCGAAAACTGGTTGAATTCCAGCAAAGAGTTGGCGAAGACGGTCGGTGAACTCAAAACCGCAGAGGCCCAACTGCAACGGTATTGGGTCCGAAGCAAGATGAACGGTCGCGTCGTGCGGATCGTCAAGTCGCCGGACGAGTTTGCCAAGGCGGGTGAGACGATTCTGGAAATCCAATCGACGGACCGGGTCCGGGTCGAAGGCAAACTGGATTCCGGGTATGCGTCGCAACTCCGCAAGGGCATGAGGGTCTACGTCGAACCGACCCGGCCCGTGGCGCCGAATTCGTTGGCAAACTATCACCGTCAGGACGTAACAAGCATCGCCGTGACCGCACACCCTGGGCGTCCGCTCATCGTCTCCGGTGGGATGGACGCAGCCGCACTCGTGTGGGACGCCACGAACACCAAGCAATCGCACCGTTTGCCGCACCCGACCGGGAGTGGCGTTCGATCTGTCACTGCGACCGGCCCCAAGGCGAAGGGGCACTTCATCGCAACCGGCGGCGACGACGGCAAGGTCCGCCTGTGGGACGTGAGCAACCCGGACAAGTTGCCGAAGGAACCGCTGGCGATCTTTGAAGAAACCCATTCGGGCGGCGTGAACTCGCTCGCCTTCAGCCCGGACGGTCGTTACCTTGCGTCGTCGAGTGGCCGAGACGTTTACGTTTGGAACGTGACGGACAAGAAGAAGCTTTACACCCTGCCGCCCGAACACCGAGACGCCGTCACGTCGGTTCGGTTCACGCCGCAGGCGACCCTCGTGACCGTGTCGCGGGACAAGTCGATCCGCACTTGGACGCTTGGTGACAAAGGTGCCTCGTCAGCGACCCTCATTGACCACCGGGGCGGTTCGGTCGATATTCTCGGCGTGTCCTCGGACGGCTCGAAAGTTCTGTTCGACAAAGACGCGACGCGCCTGGACGTGGTCAGCCTCGCGGACGAACGCTCCGTCGGGACGATCCAAAGTCCGGGTAGTGGCGCGCGGTTTGCCACCCTGGCGATCTTCTCGACCGACGACAGTATGATCCTGACGGTTGGTGGCGATTCGGACCAAAAGGGCGAACTCACGGTTTGGGAAGCCCCCGCGACCGGCAGCCGGGGTGCAGAACGGCGTCGATTGCTAACCCCCCGCAACGTGGCCGTGACGTGTGCCGCATTTTCGCCGGACAACGACAAGCGGTTCATCGCCGTCGGCACTGCAGAAGGTGGCGTTTTCTTTTGGTCCCAACCCAGCCAAGACGATCGGGGCAAGCCGATCATCGGCGAAATTGTGTCGGTGTCACCCGCCGACGCCAAGACGGTCCAAGTCCGCGTGGAAATGTTGAACCCGATCGACAAAAACGGCGACAGCCTTCAAGACCGCAGTGTGGCCACGATCATCATTCCACCGAACGGCGTTCCCATGAATGCCACACCGATGAATGTGACCGCGCCGGTTCCCACGCCGGGCATTCTCCCAGCCGGTGGGGTGGTTGCGAACCCACCTGGGACTGGCGTTCGGACTGCTGCCGGTCTCGAACCGGCGGGGCTGATCCCGACCGTGAACGCACCCGCACCACTCCCCACTGGGCCAGTGGCACAACCACTATTGGCAGCCCCACCGAAGCCGGTAGCGCCGGCTTCAAATGACAGTGGAATCGTGATCCCTCCCGTTGCCATTCCCGCCGTGCCACCGGCAGCGAAGAAGTAAACCACAACCCCGTGCGGCAGGCTTGCGAAGCCTGCCCGTCGTCCGGTTTTGTCTCAGGTGGACCATTACGTCCGCGCCACGGGGATCACCATGAATACCGAACTCCTTGACAACCCAGCGGAACGCCGCAAGCAGGTCCGGCTCAAGGTCCGACCCGACTTGCAAATCAGCGAGCAGCGGTACGAAGGCAAAATCTACCACGTCGTAAAAGACCCGGTGTGCCTGCGCTACTATCGGTTCAACAAGCAAGAGTATTTCGTCTTCAGCCTGTTCGACGGCACGCACCCGATGGAAGAGGTGCGGAAGCGGTTTGAGGATGAATTCCGCCCGCACCGACTGGAGTTTCAAGACCTAGAATCGTTCGCCCGGCAACTGGTGACGGCGGGGCTTGTGCAGCACGAAACCGGGGGTGCGGGGAAACACCTGTTCCAGCGCCGCGCCAAACAGCGGCGGATGCGACGGTTTGCCGCGATCTCGAACATCATGTATTGGAAGATTCCGGTCTTCGACCCGGATCGGCTCCTCACGTGGATGTTTCAATACCTGTGGTGGATCTTCACCCCGCTTTGTTTTGCGGCGAGCATTGCCCTCATGCTTGCGGCGGTGTTCCAGGTACTGATTCACTTCCAGACCTTCTACGAAAAGATACCGCGCTACCAAGAATTCTTTGCGATCAACACCGTTCTGTACATGTGGATGAGTCTCGGGATCGTGAAAGTGATTCACGAGTTCGGGCACGGACTGAGTTGTAAAGCGTACAAGGGGGAAAGCCATGAGATGGGCATCTTGCTCATGTGCTTTTCGCCGGCATTGTATTGCAATGTGACCGATGCATGGACGGTTGCGGACAAGTGGAAGCGGATCATCATCAGTTTTGCCGGCATCTATGTTGAACTAGTGATTGCATCGCTGGCAACATTTGTGTGGTGGTATACACCCCACCTCCCAATTGTAAATAACATTGCGATGGCGGTGATGGTTCTCTGTTCCGTGAGTACCGTTTTCTTCAACGCCAACCCGCTGATGCGGTTCGACGGGTACTACATGCTGGCCGACTGGCTCGAAATTCCGAACTTACGGGATCGGGCCAATCGGTACATCACGAACCTGTTTCTGGACAAGGCCCTGGGCGTCGAAGTCCCGCCCGAACAATACATGGCACCCGGTCGCCGGGTCTTGTTCATTGCGTATGCAATTGGTAGCTATGTGTACCGCTGGGTGGTGACGTTTAGCATCATATTCTTCCTGGCGGACTTCCTGGGGCCGCAATTAAAAATCCTTAGCCAGATGTTGGCGCTGTTCTCGCTGATGTCCATGTTCATCTGGCCTGTGTATCGCATGATTAAAAACATCCGTCAACGAGGGCGGTTACCCGACATGAAATCGAAACGTGTTTACATTACGATGACAATTGCCGCAGCACTGATTGCCGCAGTCTTCTTGCTCCCGCTGCCCATTAGCCGGGTCCGAGATGTCGGCTTAGTTGCGGTCAACCCCCGGCACGCCGAACCGCTGACGCTCAATCAACCCGCCCACCTCGTGATGCTCTCGGTCGTCGAAGGGCAACAAGTCCGACAAGGGCAAAAGATTGCCGGGTTCGACAGTCGAGACTTGCAAGAAAAGATCGCTCAGGAAAAGTCACGCCGTGACGAAAAACGAGAAGAAGTGCGCGTGCTGCGGACCGCCGCAGTCGGCACGAAAAAAGTAGACGAAGTTCGACAAATCGAAAGCCAGATCATCACGGCAGACAGCGAAGCGTACCAACATGAGAAGTTGATGGCCTGGGCGGACTCCGAACGGGGGAAATTGAACCTCGTTGCCCCACGCGATGGTGTCGTCATGGGGCTTGTGAAACAATCCGAAATCGGCAAACTGTTCGACAAGAATACGCAGCAATCCAAGCCGATTTGCACCGTGGGTGATCCGACCAAGCTCATCATCAAAGTCCCGATTAGCCCGATGGATCACAAACTGCTCGCGGAAGACATGCCGCGTGGCGGGGAACTGATGGCCTCGGTTTACGTGAACGGACGGACCGATCGAATTTTCATCGGGCGAGTCCGTGAACTGCCGAAATCGTCGGCTAAGCAAGTCCCGTATTCGCTCACCAACCGTAGTGGTGGCCCACTGGCCGTGCAACAATCCGGCGAGAACGGCCAAGAGTTATCGCCGATCGCTCAAGTGTACCTTGTCGAGATTGAAGTGAACGATCCCGATGCGAGCATCAAACCCGGCGCACTCGTGAACACCAAGATCCACTGCGAATGGCGAACGGCGGCATGGTGGCTCAAACGCAAAGTGACCGAAGCCCTCGACTTCGGGTTGTACCAGTAACACGTTGTGGCGCGGAGGAATAGTTCGTGGTCAGGACGTACCAAACGTCCTTGCTGCGGACTTCCTCTGATGGCCCTCACAATTTTTACCAGTCGTGTTCGGCGATTTGGTGATGTGACACCCTTCCCCGATCCGACAAGCTTGATAAGATAACTGGTTTACGATGTCGGTGGCATCAAAATCGTGACAGAGAAGCGTTACGCACCCGTCGTGACCGGCATCTTTGTACTACGCTCCAGGTATTCTGATTCGCCCCTGCACTCAACTGTTTAGGTTCGCCACCCATGCCTGCGGTGCTGCCCGATTTGCGGGCGATTCTCGATCAGAC
>JAYSXU010000884.1:0-7374 GCA_043716965.1 Fimbriiglobus sp. | reverse complement strand
TGCCGGCTTTGCCGTATGCGTTCGAGGCCTTGGAACCCCACATCGACGCGAAGACGATGGAAATCCACTCCCAGAAGCACCACAAAGCCTACGTCGATAACCTCAACAAAGCCCTCGAAGGCCACGCGGACTTGGCGAGCCACGACATCGTGAGCCTGCTTCGCACCGTCAAAACCGCCGTGCCGGAAGCGATTCGGCAAGCGGTCATCAACAACGGCGGTGGGCACCACAACCACACTCTGTTTTGGGAAATTATGTCGGCCAACGCCGGCGGCGAACCGACCGGGATCATCGGCGATGCTATCAAGGAAACGTTCGGCGACTTCACCAAGTTCAAAGAAACCGTGAAGCAAAAC
Source organism: Fimbriiglobus sp. (assembly GCA_043716965.1). Taxonomy (GTDB): domain Bacteria; phylum Planctomycetota; class Planctomycetia; order Gemmatales; family Gemmataceae; genus Fimbriiglobus. Next base: position 7,018 of record JAYSXU010000884.1, on the reverse strand, counting down.
GGCCTGACTCAATTCGGTAGCGGGTGGAGTTGGATTGTGTACAACCCGACCTCCGGCAAGCTCGAAGCGATCAAAAAGCCGAACCAAGACAGCCCGCTGATGGACGGCCTCGTGCCCGTTCTCGGCGTTGATGTCTGGGAACACGCCTACTACCTGAAGTATCAAAACCTTCGCGCCAGCTACATCGACGATTGGTGGAACGTGGTCAACTGGAAAGCCGTTGAAGCAAAGTTTGTCGCCGCGAAGGCCGGCAAGTAACGGAGCGTGGTGAACGTGGGGAACAGTCGGACTCGAATCGGTCCGACTGGTTCATGCCCGCCGAACCTTTCAGACTTTTGACAGGATTCGCAGGATTGACAAGACAGAAGATCGGATTTGAAGGTGTGCCGTGAAGTAGAATCGGTTGCTCAAGCGTGGCGCGTATTTCGTGATCCTGCTTGCAGCGTCCTGGTGTGTCATGACGTTCCTTCACGAGTCGGGGCACATCCTCTGCGGCTGGGCATCTGGCGGGACGTTACAACAGGCCGATGTGGCTCCGTGGCACCTGCCGCACAGCAGCTTTGACCCGGATCCACAACCGCTGGTCACGCTCTGGGGCGGGCCAATCCTCGGCGCACTCGTCCCGCTCACAGCCGCCCTCCTCGTGCGGCGCGATTGGATGTGGTTCATCGCGTACTTCTGCGTGTTAGCAAACGGGTCGTATCTTGCGGTCGCGTGGTTTACCGGGGAGCGGCATTTGGATACACCGAAACTGTTGCACCACGGCGCCCACCCGGCAACGATTGCGGCGTACTGTGCGTTGACAATCGGTGCAGGTTACGTCGGCTTCCGCCGTCAATGCGTTCGCGTGTTGTCGGGTCGAGTGGCGAAGTCGGACGGGGGCAGTTCCGGCTGAACAGCGGGATAGATAACACTTTGCAATCCGACACAAACTACGCTCGAAGGGCTGACTGATGAATTCGTCCGCCGTACTACTTCAACGGGGTAACTACCGTCAACAGTTCGCAGACTTCCTTGACCGTCTCGCATCAGGAACAAGCCATGTCGAGGAATGGTCGAGCTTTGTCGTTACCCAATACCCAGATGAGTTTCTTGAAGAGATGCGGCGTTGTACAGTTAGGTTGGAGATGGGATTACTCGGACATAAACTCGAAACGTTCGTAGGACGGCAAATACTACGAGCGTGGGCCATCGCCATTCGGTCTGCTGTCCGCGAAAATGACTGACATGACGACGCACCAAACCCGACCCGCTACGTTGACTTCTCGTTGTTCATAGCTTACCTATTTGGTGAGCTATTTTCTTTGCTCGGTGTTGCTGGAAATTTTCCCGCTAAGGGTGGGAGGGAGGCGTTTCTTCCAACAAGGTGTGTCTTCGGCGGTTCGTGCTTGCTATCTGTTGCCGCGTGGCTATTGCCAGACACTCACCGCATGTCGATGCCCGTGGTTCTGTTTGCGATCATTGCCGGTCGCGGCGTGGCGTTCAGGGTGTACACCACGGAACGTAATTCCCACATCATTCCCACCCTAACCTACATCAAGCCTGTTTTTAGACACAACTTTTGGACCGGGTGTGATGCCGGTGCCAGTTCGTCGGGAACGCCAAACCGAAAGAAGGGGGGATTCCCCTTCCCGGTGTGCTACGGTTGCGCAATAATCCCGCCCATGCTTTGCGGATTCACACATTGAGGTTCCGGGATGTCACGCCCCCGTTGGGATTTGTTCATCGTGAGCGGGCTGATTCTGTTCCTAGAATTGGCGTGCATTCGCTGGTTCCCGGCCCACGTCTTGTTCCTCACGTTCTTTACGAACACCGTGTTATTGGCGTGCTTTGTGGGCATGTCCGTCGGTTGCCTCAGCGCGAGTTCGACTCGCTGGCACTTGTACCGCACGCCGATGTTGCTGGCGGTTGCCGTCGGCGCCGGGTTGCTGTTGAACTTGTTCCGGTCGCGGTTGGAACACTACGTGAACGTGGGGAACCAAGCGACGCCGGACGTGATCTTTTTCGGCACGGAAGCCAACGCGACGAGTACGCCGGAGTTCCTCGTGCCGGTGGAACTGGTCACCGGGTTGATGTTCTTACTCATCGCCGCAGTCATGATTGGACCGGGCCAAGAGATGGGGCGGGCGTTCAACAAGGTGTCGGATCGCGCGACGGCGTATGCGCTGAATCTGGGTGGCAGTCTGGCCGGGATCGTGTTGTTTGCGACTTGTTCGTGGTTTCACCTGCCGCCGGTCGTTTGGTTTGGGATCACGGCACTCGGAATTCTTTACTTCTTGCTCCGGTCGGTTCCGATCGGCCATAGCGTGAAGCCCAAGTTGCTGTTTCCAATCGCTTGCCTTGTCTTCGCAACCGTGCTGACCTTGCGAACGTCCGGGGTCATCCCGTTTGAAACCGCCGTGGAAACCCGCTGGTCGCCCTACTATCGCATCGACTATCAGCCCAGAACAGGCGACATCACGGGTGACATCAACACGAATCTGATCGGGCATCAGGTTATTCGACCTCTGGACAAGACGAAGGTTTACTACCACTTGCCGTACCTGCTGAACAAGGAAATGCATCCCGAACAGCAGTTCAAACGCATTCTGATTATCGGCGCCGGGTCCGGCAACGACGTGAGCCTAGCGACAATGTGGGCGGCACCGGATGCGAAAATTGACGCGGTCGATATTGAGCCGGTCATTGTTCAAATTGGCCGGGACCGTCACCCCGATAAGCCGTATGCCGACCCGCGCGTGACGGTCCACCTCGACGACGGCCGCAACTTCCTGCGCCGCGCACCGGACGGTGAATACGACCTCGTCGTTTACGCCCTCGTGGATTCGCTGGTGTTGCACTCCGGGTATGGCAGCATTCGCCTGGAAAGTTACCTCTTCACACTGCAAGCCTTCGCGGACGTAAAGCGGGTGTTAAAGCCGACGGGGTCGTTCGCACTGTACAACTACTTCCGGCAAGGCTGGCTCGCGGCGCGACTCCGGGACGGTTTGCGCGAGACCTTCGGGACGGAACCGATCGTCCTGACAGATCCGCACTTCCCGGACCGGCTCGAACTCGATTACTTCTCCGACATCTTGACGTTTTTCTTGGTCGGTAACAAAAACACGATCGACCCAATCCGCCAGAAATTCCGGGAGAGCCAAAACCACTTCTGGTTACCCGCGAACAAACCGATCACGGTGTCCAAGGAGTCCTGGTTCAGCGTGGAACCGCCTAAATCACCTTCAATTGACACGACCCCGACACGCTGGGTTGCGCGCGGAAATGTGACCATTGCCCCCACCGACGGCGACATGCCGCCCGCCACCGACGAATGGCCGTTCCTCTACACCCGCAAGCCGACCGTACCGGGGTACATCCTGCGCGGCATTGGGCTGATGGTCGGGCTGTCGTTATTCCTGGGCTTCCTGTACCGACCGAGCTTGGTAGCCGCCACGAACGGCGTGCCGAGGATTGACGATCGCGGACTGTTGTTTCGCTCGTTCTGGTTGGGTGCGGGGTTCATGCTCATTGAGACGAAAGCCGTCGTGCAAATGGCCCTGCTGTTCGGCAGTACGTGGGCGGTGAACACGGTCGTGTTTGCCGCGATTCTCGTGATGTCCATGCTCGGCACCCTGTTCGCTGGGGTCGTGAAGCCATCGAAACTCTGGCCGTTCTACATCGGCCTGTTCCTGGCGTTGGGTGTCAACATCGTAGTTCCGCTCGATGCGTTCCTGGGAATGGACCGCAGCGTACAAATCCTCGCAGCCTGTGGACTGGTGTTCGCGCCGGTGGTGTTCGCCGGGGTGATCTTCCCCGTGACGTTTGGCCGCGCACCGTACCCAGACCGATTCTTCGGTGCAAACGTGGCCGGGGCCTTGCTCGGGGGGTTATCGGAAAATCTCTCGATGTTGGTCGGCTTCCGATACCTACTATTGGCTGCCGTGCTGATGTACGCGATTTCGAGCCTGTTCGGACAAGCCAGTCCGACTAGGAACAATCCGAAAGCCGACGTATAATGCGGTGCAGCAACACGTAGGGGACAGTTCATGGTCGATTCATCTGGTGACACGTCTGAAGAAAGTTCCGCCGCGCTGCCTTCCGCTAAACGGAATCGCAGCGCGGCGGACACAACAACCGTGGTTCACAGTGGCCGCGAAGCCATTTCGGTCGAACTCGGCCTGACGATTTATCGCCAAATGATTCGCGCGCGGGCGCTCGAAGAACGCTCCATCAAGATGTCGAAATCGGGCGAAGCCTACTTCTGGCTGGGTGGACCCGGTGAAGAAGCGTTCAACGTTTGCCTGGGGATGCAAGTGCGTTGTGGGCAGGGTGTGGAGTACGATTACCTGCACCTCCACTACCGTAGTTCCGCGACGATGATCGCAATGGGCCTGCCCATGCTCGATCACTTCCGGCAACTCGCCATGACCGTCACCGACCCGTTTAGCCGAGGTCGCAACTTCGTCGGCCACTACGCAAAACCGGACTGGAACGTTGTCCCGGTCACGAGTGTGATTGAAGTGCAATGCCTAATGGCACCCGGTACCGCGATCATGCAGAAACGCCACGGTTCAGATGGCATCAGCATCGTCGTCAGCGGGGATGCGGGGTCCGCCGAAGGGGACTTTGAAAGCGGGCTAATCTGGAGCAGCCGACCGGGGCAAGAACTGCCGGTGTTGATGATCGTGACTAACAACCACTTCGGCATTAGTACCTCCCACGAAACCCAACACGCCGTGAAGCGCATCGCCGATCGGGCCACGCCCTACGGCATCAAAAACGAAACCATTGACGGCAACGACCCGATCGCTTCGTGGCACGCCATTGACCGGGCGATGCGGTACATTCGCCGCGAGAAGAAGCCGTTCCTGTTGGAAGCGAACGTCTCGCGGCTGCACGGCCACTCGTCGTCAAGCGGCGCGCAACGGGTTTGGAGTGAGGCGGATTGCTTGGAATTGTTCGAGCAAAAGCTGATCGACTGCGGCGCGATCGACGCCGACACCGTCCGTCAAATGCGCCTGGAAGCGAAGACCGAAGCCGACGAAGCCGTCGTCATCGCCACCAGCGAAGCCAAGCCCCGCGAATCCGACGTCGAGTTCGGCACCTACGCGGCCAGCACCGTCGATGCCGTCTACCCCGGCGACTACACCGGGCTACCCCAGAAGAAGTGACCGTTCTTGTAGGTCGTGGTCGAGTCTTCGAGGCCCGACAGCTTTAATTTTTGGACAGGATTAACAGGATTGAAATCCGATCTTCTAATCCTGTTGCATCCTGTTAATCCTGTCCAAATGTTTTCTTGATGTTTCCGATTATCTAGGCAGTCGCAATGTCGGGCCTCGAAACTCGACCACGACCTACAAATCCTGACCAGTCATCAACGTGCCGACCATTTCGCCAATTGTCGCGTCTGACGTATCGGACATCTCCACTGTCCGCGTCACGTTCGGGAAGCAGCGCTTCGTGGATGTGGCGTAGCCGGGGTCGTAATGCACTTCTAACAGGGACGCGACGAACGGTTCCCACTCGCCGGCGTCAATTTGGGCTTCCCAACGGAGTATCTGCCGTGGCCCCACGCGGGTCGTCAGTTGCCGCAGTTTCTGTTTCAACAACGTGCCGTCCGCGACGAAGTGCGTGTACTCCGCCAGCAAGTGTTGCACCCGCCCCGCGAGCGGCATCTGGATCCGCGTTCCCGTCGCCGCTTGCATCGACTTCCACAGCCCGACCGGCAGGTACAGGTTGCCGATGCGGTTACTTTCGGACTCGACGTACACCGGCTTGGTGGAATCGAATCCCTCGAGTGTTGCGAACAGTTGCGTCTCAAAATACTTCTGCGACGGCTGCGGCCCCCGGTTGCCAAGAATTGACCCGCGATGGTTGGCGAGTCCTTCGAGGTCCAGCACCTGAGCGCCCCGCGCCGCCAAGGCGTGCAGCACCTGCGTCTTGCCCGTCCCCGTCGCACCGGCAACGATCTGGTAGCGAAACAACGACGGCAGCGATTCCAATTCCCGTTGAACGTGCGCGCGGTACGTCTTGTACCCGCCCTGAAGGACCGTGACCCGCCAGCCGATTTGTGACAGCACCGTGGCGATACTCGCCGACCGCTGACCGCCACGCCAACAGTACACCAGCGGGCGATAATCTTTTGCCTTGTCCGCGAAGTGTGCTTCAAGGTGCCGCCCGATGTTTTGCGACACCATTGCCGCCCCGACTTTGCGCGCCGTGAACGCATTCGCCTGCCGATTGATCGTGCCAACTTCGACACGCTCCGCATCACTTAATACGGGCAAGTTGATGGCCCCGACGATGTGGTCCTCCGCGAACTCGCCGGGCGACCGAACGTCAATCACTTCATCAAATGGGCACGACACCCCGCGGTCCCAAAATCGATCAATGGTCTGCGGGGTGTTGTTCATAATGAAAGGGCAATGTTTACAACAGGCGGTACTGATTTGTAGTCACCGAAATAGCCACATTATGAGAATGCCCGCTGATTGACTAGGTTTGATTTCCATTGATAAACAAGCCGTTTTCGCTATGATGCCCCTATCGGTTGCTACACCCAGGTTGATGGGTTTCGACGCCAAGTGTAGCAACAGCGTAGCAATGGGGGCTGTAGCAATGGCGGGTACTCGGCTTCGATTTACCACCCAGCGGCTCGAAAAGTTGACCTGCCCACCGGGGAAAAATCACGCCTACTTTTACGACGACGAGATTCGCGGTCTCTGTCTTTACGTGGGCGACTCCGGCGCGAAGACGTTCTACTTGTACCGCCGGGTTGCGGGCCGGCCGACGCGGTTGCGGCTCGGCTCCTGGCCGCACGAACTTTCGATTGACGACGCGAGGAAGGAAGCGCGGAAAGCCAGTGGCGACGTGGCGAAAGGTATTGATCCCCACAAGGCGAAGCTGACGGCGCGGGCGGAGATGAAGTTCGGTGAACTGATGAAGGTACATATCGACTACGCCAAGGTTCACAATAAAAGCTGGGAAGAAAACCAGCGGCAATACAACTGCTATCTGACGCACTTGAAGAACCGGC
>JAYSXU010000883.1:0-7377 GCA_043716965.1 Fimbriiglobus sp. | reverse complement strand
GGACGGCCAATTTCTTGGTTCGGTGTGGCTGCTGGCTTTTGTGGTCGCCGCAATCTCGTGGTTCGTGGCGCTCATGGCATTTGTCGTCTGGCGCGATCTCACCGTGCAGTTTTTTGATCGGCAGATGAAACTCAGTGACCCGGTCAATCGTGCGTTTTTGTTCAATGCGAAACCACCCGTTGCCGTCGAACCAGCAGTGGAAACCAAAAGCGTCGAATTGCCGAAGCCGGCGGACGAGTCCGTTCCGTCATCAGAAACCCATTCTTAAGGAGCCGACATGGGACAGTATTTTCGCATCGAAAAGGTCAGTGATTCCGATGGCATCGTCGAACTGAAGGTCGGCTTCGGCGAACCGGCGCTGCACCCCGAGATGCTGCCCGATGCCGTGGCAACGATGAAAGCACTGGCCCTGCCAGGCGGGAAACTGATCCGGTTCAACGGCCCTTGTTCAGTTCTTATCGGTATGGCGTTGGCCCACCAGGTCGCCTATCTCTACTCCGCCGTCGCTTACTACGAACCGAAGGAGGCCAAGGACGTTGTCTGTATTTCTCACAACCCCGACTTCCATGTCGGGCAACATCTTGTGTGAGGGGGTGTGGCAAATTTTTCTGGCGGATTTGTAGGTCGTGGTCGATGCTTTGCGTGGGCACCGACACGAAGCAGCCACTGAACAAACGACTGATTTCATACTGGTGATTGTCATATGTCGGGCCTCGCAAAGCCTCGACCACGACAGCAACGCCGAGTGAAGTAAAGAAGATCCTGACGAACATTTGTCATACGTCGGGCCTCGCAAAGCCTCGACCACGACCTACAAAAACCAGCAAAAAACATTGCCACAACTATTTGCCAGACCTGTGAGGTCGTCATGAAAATCATCTTGGGTGGACCACCGCAATCAGGTAAGTCCTGTCTTCGGGCGGGCTTGAAAGAGGCCGTGCGTGTTGTGGGGACGGCGAATGAGTATTGCTATGTGATTACAGCGAATCCGGACGGTGAGGGATCCTGGTATCACGAAACCGCAGCGCAGGATCAAAGTCTCGCGCGTCAACTCAAGGCCGACTACAAGAGCACCTTTTCGGAGGAGTTTGTCGTCAATGTCGCACAACAGGTTGCGAACTGTCAGGAGCCAATCACGCTCGTGGACATCGGCGGTCGAGTGAGCAAAGAGAATCGTCGCATTTGTGCTGCTGCCACGCACGCGATCTTGTTGGCCCGAACTGCGGATCAGTTCGCCGACTGGGAGCGGTTCTGCCAGGAATTGAGCATCAAGGTGATGGCACGATTCATTAGTGATTATCACGGGACAGCGGACAGTTGGCAGGTCACATCCGAAGGCGTGCTGGAAGGGAGCATCCACCGCCTCGAACGTGGCGAACCCTTGGGCGATCGACCCGCGATCGTTCAACTCGCCCGCCACATCCTCACGCAACTCTAATGCAAGTCGAGTTGCGTCGGCCACCACGCGGCCATTGAAACGCGACGGTTTGGGTCACACGTCAGTTAGGCGTCTGCCCCCGATCGACAAAAAAACGCCGCCGGGGGACAATGGCGTCCCCCCGACGGCGTTTGCAATCCCAGACGAGCCAACGGCACCACCCGATGGGGCCGACAACATGATGTTGTCCTTCCCAGCCATGCGCGTGTTTCAATGGCCGCGTAATGGCCAGCAGTCACTTCGCCTTTCTGAAAGATAGCAGTCTCTTCACTTCCTATCTCCGTTTCAATGGCCGCGTGATGGCCAGTGGTCACTTCGCGGGAAGTGTTTGGATTCGCCAGGTTGTCAAAGATCCACCGTTGTGGTCGTATCGACTTCCCCCACAATTCTCTCGCAAACGCGCCGGATTGCAACCGAAATCCGCCCGATTCTTCCGCCCGCGAGTGGCCCCTGAGGAACGGACCGCTCACAACATTCAATACGCCACGCCGACGCGGGGAATGACGGAAAACGGCGAACGCAAAGATTTGAAATGGACACCTGCGGGGCGGCGTACAGTATGTGAACCAATCGGGAGGGCCGCGAATGCTCAACGTCCTGTACACCGATCGCACAATCCGCCTCGCCCGCCGGGGGCGGTTGTTGCCGTGGCTCGGCCCGGCGTTCCGCGGGCTGACGGGCGGGCGGCTGAAGGCACAGGTGTGCGGCCACACGGTCGCAGACCAGTTGGCCCGGTGGGTCCACTGTCGCGGCTGCCCGATCACGGCGGGCTGCCAGTACGGTGAGACGTTCGAGCCAGACCCGCCCGCGACCCTTCACTTAGCAATGGGCAAAGAAGATACCGCCCGCCCGATCGTGTTCGCACCCCAGTTCCCGGTACCGGAGCACGGCGAGGCTGGGCAGGAGTTCGGCCTGCGGATCGTGTTCGTCGGGCCGAAGGCCGCGTCGCACGCCGCCGACGTGTGGGAGAGGTCCGCGTCGGCGGGGCGGACCTGGGCCTAGGGTTAGGCGACGACCACGTCCCGTTCGACGTCCTCGGCGATCCGTCCGCTGATTCTGCCGACGCGATTCGACTGCCGCTGGAACCGGACGGGAACGCCGCAGTTCCGGAACTCACGGTCCGCCTGAACTCACCGTTGTGTTTGATGACCAGCGACGGGAACCGAAAGACGCTGAACGCGCAGCCGACCTTCGGCGACCTGCTCCGCGCCGCATTGCGAGCTTTGGGGCCGCTCCACCGGCTGTACGGCGAACCGCTCCCCGAAGACCTTTTCCGCCGGGTGAAGGCCGCCGGGGAGTCGGTCCCGACCGTGCGAGCGGCGTTCACCGGGTACACGCAACCCAAGTGGTCGCACCGGACGAAGGAGCACTTCGCGGTCCGGGGGATCGTGGGCCACGCGACCTACGGCCCGGTCCCGGCGTGGCTCGTCCCGTGGCTCGCACACGCCGGCTGGGTCCACGTCGGCACCCACCGCGTCGCCGGAGCGGGCGGGTGGCACGTGTCGTGACGAGACCGATGAATTCCGTGAACGCGACGCCCGTTGACGGGTCAGTACCTTCGGTTAGGACCCCGAAACTGCCGGTCACCGTGTCCCGCCCGGCCCCTGCTTCACCCTTCCAGAAATTGCCCCGGCAGCATCGGGGGTGCCACGATGAGGTTTGTGCCCAAGTTGGCGGCGAGGAAGGTCACCCGGTCGGTGACGGACACCACGCGGATCGTATCGAAACGGGTGCGCCAGGGCGTTGTGCATCACCTCGTGGACGAACACTCCCAGCAATTCGTCTGAACTCAAACCCGTCACGAGTTCAGGGTGGTAGGCGAGCACCCGGCCATCGGTGGCCACCGTCAGGCACGCCCAATCGACCCGGAGGGTCAGTCGTAACGCAAGTGTGGCGAAGAAGGCACTCCTGGCATCCCGAGCCAGGATCAGTCGGTCCGAGTCGTCGCGAGGCGTTGGGCCGCTTCTTGGATCGCGGCTTGCTTGGTGACTTCGGCTTCCAGACCGGCAAACGGGTCGTCTTTGTTCTTGGTCATGGACAGATCCTTTCCCAAGGAGGTTTTGAGATTCAGGCAAGGGGTGTCAGATCAGCAACGGCGGAAGGCCCGGTTGATTTGAACGACGCGATCGTCGTCGGGTTCGTACTCAATGGTCGGCAAATCGGGGTTGCGAACCCGCGCGGTCAACGCGGTCGCGTAGGAGTTGGAATTCTTGCCCCGTTCCTCCTTGACGACGGTGAACCCGTCGTGGGCGGACCAGCACCCGCGAACCGCCCAGCGCTTCTTCCATCGCATCTTTCAACACAATGGCCGGTGGTCGGGGATCGGCGACGAACTGGTCCAAGCCGAGCAGGACCAGACCAGCTTTGAGCTTGTCGCGGTCGGTGAACTCGGACGCGGTCCAGAAGACGCCGCCGCCGACGTCGAGGGCAGACTCGATCATGAAAACTCCAGATTGAAGAAATAGAGGGAAGTCAACAGATCCAAAGAGTCATCACGCCGCCAGGAACAGGCCGCGAGTGCGGGCCGGGGCGATCCACTGTTGCACGACGGACAAGGAGACCAGTTTGGGTTTCACCGCCAGGATATCCCGCATCGCCAGCAGGGTGAACTCGTCGGGGAAACGCATCACGTACCGGATCGTCGGCGTAGCCGATGATCGCCGCTTCCAACATTGTGAACGACTCGGGCGAGCAGTGCGGGGAGACGGCCCGGATGGCGAGCCGACTGATCGCACTCTCACCCGTGCCTGTGCCCCCGCCCATCCACATCCCGTAGCCGATGTTGAGGCGCGTCGGATCGGCGGCCAAGTACTCGGCGCACTCGGTGGCGAATCGGGCGGGTTTTCCACCCACGCTTGAAGCAGTAAGTAGCTGGATGTGGAACCGCACGCGGGACGATTCCAGGATTTCACGCACGTCGCGGAGGTACTGGTCGAAGTCGTGCTCACGCCCGCCCGCGATCGCGGGTTCCGGCCCCGGTGCGTCGGATTCGACGGCTGGTCCGGCAGTTTGGCCAACCTTAAACGGGTGAACTCCTGCCCGCGGCGGTGCCTGACCCGACTGAAATCGAACCGCATGGTGAACACGGATCGACACGGGTTGCGGCTGGATTTCCCCACGATTCGCTTGCTTCCGACAGCCACTGCGTAACACCTAACTCGATTAATACTGCATTTCCTAGGCCGTGTTGATTAATGTTGCGGGGATCTGGGCGGCTTGTTAAACGGCTGCGGTCAGGCTGGCAAACGCAGACCGGAGAGCACGGATGCACCGCCACGAAATTCCCCGTGACAACTGGCTACGAATTGAACCACTCCCCCGGTCAACGGGGTGGGCATGGCGGCGTGGCGCGGAATAACAAGCTCTTCCTGAATGCCGCCTGGTACGTCGCCAAGACCGGCATTGCGTGGCGTGATTTGCCGGAGCGGTTTGGCAAGTGGGACACCGTTTATCATCGGTACAACGAGTGGTACAAGAAGGGGGTGTGGCAACGGATCTTTGACGCGGTCCAAGACCCGGACTTGGAATGCAGGGCCATTCACTGAATGGGGATGGGGTTTCGGGATGGGTTGTTACTCGGCGTTCTTCCTGACTGGGGAGTACGTCATGGCTATGACCTCGTTGTTGGAACGGCTCCGAGAATTGAACGACCCTCGGGATCCCAAGGGCTAACTCGATCCGTTCGTGCAACGGCTCACACTCGCACTGGTGGCGACGCTCGCGGGCTGTTGCACCGTCGCGGTGGTGGCCCGGTTCGGGCGGCTTCGCGGGGCCAAACTGGGCCACGCGCTCGGGTTCAAAAGCGGTCGGATGCCCTGTGCGAATACCGTGAAGTTCCTGTTCCGCTTCGTCGCCGGGCTGTACTTCACGGCCCTGTACGTCTTCCGCGGCTTCGGCATCGCCGTCGGCGCTCACGCTGCCTACGACATCCTCGTTAGCGTTTCGGTGGAATCGATCAGAGGGTGCCACCTCGTGATCGACGGTATGTGCTCGTCACCCGAGTTGAATCTCATTGCCCGGATGGCGTCGTGTCACTTTTGCCTCAGGAGATTGGCAACTTCTTTCAGCGGCACGCAATGGTGTCGGGTTCCGGCGTCGTTGCCGTATCGGGTGGTGCGGACAGTGTGGCGTTGCTGCACGGCTTGATGCTGGTGCCTGGCCATCCACTTGGCAACGGTCACGGGTAGGAATAGGCCGACGGTCATCGCTTGAAGTTCCTTCATTCAGATCCACTTTCTCCGCAACAGCCATACCTTGACCAACTGCGTCAAAAGGACGTAGCAAAGGAGAGTCAGAACGAGAAGTGGCCAGTACAGCGGCGGGAGGGCGGTAAAACCCAAGTAGCGACCCAGGGGCGTGAACGGGAGTGCGACGCCCACGGACATAATGAAAACCGATGTCGCCGCCAACGGCCACGACGGACGGCTTTGCAGGAACGGAATCTTGTTGGTGCGGATGACGTGGATGATGAGCGTCTGCGTGAGCAGGCTTTCCACGAACCAGCCGGTTTGAAACAGGCTTTCACTACGCGCGGCCGACTCCGGTGTGGCGGTGTCCCAGCACTGGAACACGTACAGCATGATGAGGAAGGTCGTGTAGTCAAAAATCGACGAGCACGGGCCGACGAACACGATGAAGCGGGTGAGTTGCCTGATGTCCCACGGGCGCGGCTTCTCGACCTGCTCGGGGTCCACGTCGTCGGTGGGAATTGCGGTCTGACTGACGTCGTAGAGGAGGTTGTTGGCCAAGATCTGAATGGGCGCCATCGGCAAATACGGGACGAAAATGCTGGCACCGAGGACGCTGAACATGTTGCCGAAGTTACTGCTGGCCCCCATGCGGACGTACTTGAGGATGTTGGCGAACACCTTGCGCCCTTCGACCACGCCCTCTTCCAGGACCATCAGGGATTTTTCCAGCAAGATCATGTCCGCAGACTCTTTCGCGATGTCCACGGCGGTGTCAACGCTGATGCCAACGTCCGCCGTGCGCAGCGCCGGGGCGTCGTTAATCCCGTCGCCCATGAAGCCGACGGTGTGTTGGCGGGACTGCAACGCCACGATGATTCGCCGCTTGTGGGCGGGCGAGACGCGGGCGAAAAGCGTCGTCCGGATCGCCGCGTCGGCCAGTTGGTCGTCGGTCAGCGTCTCGACTTCGCTACCGAGCAGGGTGAACTCGGTAGACAGCCCGACATCTTGACAGACCTTGCGGGCGACCAACTCGTTGTCCCCAGTGACGACTTTGACGCGGATGCCGTGGCCTTCCAGCGCCCGGATCGCCGCCTTCGCGGTCTCTTTCGGCGGGTCGAGAAAAGCGACGTAACCGTTCAGGACGAGGTCGCACTCGTCGGCTTTGGAGTAAGGCGTGCCCGTGCCAGCCGCCGCGTTCCGTGCTACGACCTCTTTGCTGGCAATGGCCAAGACGCGGAAGCCGTCGGCGCTGAGTTGTTCGTATTCCTCTTTCAAGTCCTGAATCAGAAGGTGGTCCATCGAGAACAACTCGCCGTCGAGTTCAAACTGGTTGCAGCGGGAGAAGATTTCTTCGGGCGCACCCTTGCTGATGACGCGGTCCCGGCCTTCGGGGGTGCGGACCACGACCGACATGATGCGGCGTTGGAAATCGAAGGGGATTTCGTCCACCTTGGCGTGGTCCGGGATGGCCGCGTGGGCGTGGGTTTCCGTGTGCGCGAGGATCGCACGGTCCAGCACGTTCCTTAAACCCGTCTGAAAGTGGCTGTTCGTGTACGCCAGCGCGAGAACGCCGGGATCCTCCTTCAGCACCACGTCGCAGTACTTTTCCAGGACGACTTGATCCCTGGTCAGCGTGCCGGTCTTGTCGGTGCAAAGCACGTCCATCGCGCCGAGGTTCTGGATGGCGTTGAGCCGTTTAACAATGACCTTCTTCCGGCTCATCGCCAGCGCGCCCTTCGAGAGGCAGAC
>JAYSXU010000882.1:0-2511 GCA_043716965.1 Fimbriiglobus sp. | reverse complement strand
GCAGTCGAACACCTGTTGACCAATCACACGTCTTGGAAAACGTGCCTCGCCAGTCCGGGCGGTCGATTCTTCGGTCGAATGATCCGCCGGTGGACTCGTCCTTCTCATAGCAAACTACAGGTACTCGTTGCCGCCCGCGACCCGGCTGTCTTTGGGTACTTCGATTTCACCGCGTTCGGCAGTTACGTTTGTGATCGGTTCTTGGCCGAACGGTCGAACCTGCTCCACCGCTTCGCACTGCGGGTGTTGCTGACTTACTTGTTCCTGGACAAAAGCGAGACGGGTGTTGGCACGCGGGAGCGGGTGCTGCACTGGTTTCGTGGCCGTGCTGATGACGATTACTTCACCCGGCGACTCGGTGCTAGTGAACGACCCGATCGGACCTACAGCAAATTCGAGGCGGTAAAACTACTGGCACACCTGTTCTCGCCGGCCGTGTCGTCGCAACTCTCGACCGATACGGCACCGTGCCCGCCCCGCGTGCTATTGCTAACGTTCGACCAAGCCGAGGGGCGGAACGAGTTATTTGACAAAAGTGAAGACTGGCCTAAATTCTTCGCCCACCTTAGCGAGTTGTACAACACGCTACCCAACGTGGTAGTGCTGTTCACCATGACACTGCAACTGCGCGAAGAGTTGCACAGCAGTATGGAACGGCAGTTCCTCGATCGCATCCGGATGGATGACAAATTCCTGCTGATGTTGCCGGACCGCGAGCAAGTGAAATCGTTGTACCGCAACCGCGTCGAACGCTGGTTGGCGAACGATGTGGACCTCCTGAACCGTTACCGGGATTTGGACAACGCCTACGTGCCACTGGACGCAGAACAAGTCGTCGCCGTCGCGGGCATCCATTCGATGCGGAACACGCTGTCGGCGTTCGATGACGCATTTCACTTGGCTCTTACCGAGACTGCGGTCGATCCCGAGATTGACTATCTCTATGCACGGAACGATTTGAAGAAGTTTGAGCAACAAGATACCGACTGGGAATACACCGCCGACCACCTGGTCACGGTCGAGAAGCTACTCGACGCGGTTGGACCGATTTTGTTTGCTAGCGCCGGACTGACCGCACCCAAGATCGAGCGGTCGAGAGTAGATAGCGTGACCTTACTGAAGTTTACTTTTACCGATGGTGCCGCCCGGATCACGTTCACCCTGGCCCGACTCGGGTACACGTTCAAAGCGCAAATCGAATCGCTGATTGGGCTGTTTTTGTACGACAAGGACAAGCCAAAAAACTTCATCAAATTTGTCCGCCCACGGCCACTCCCTGCGGACATTATCCCGACTCGCTACGAGAACCAGATTTTCAAAGGCCTGTGTCTGGTCGAGGTGGAGTCGGCGTTTCGGGCATTGTGTCTGGTTGTTGACAAGAGTAACCAATACGCCGACCGAGGGCACACGGCAGCGTTCGAGGCATTGGTCCGTCGTGAAGTTGACAAGTCCTACTTGGGGAATCTGTTCACCACGGCGCGCACCAAACTGAACGCTCTTCCTGGTGGTTCGATCAATGAAACCGTCTCCACAACCCCACCATAAGCCAGGTGTTCCCGTGTTGACACTCGTCACGATCGAAGCCACTGAGCGATGGGACACGATCCCGGCAGGAGACACGATCCCGTTGCGAGTGACGGTGACGCGACCGGCCAACCAACACGAAGCGGTTTTCATTCCCGCGAGCGGCTTACGTCACCAATCCCAATCCCTACGGATCGCCACCGACCTTCTCACGCGGGAAGTCGAACTACGCCCTGGGGAATCGTTCACGGTCGAGATTTCCGTGCGATTTGACGTGTGCGGTTTAGAGGATTTGAGTCGGTTCCATATTATTGTGAAGCCGAGTTGGGCGAATTCGATTGCGGACTATCAGATGGTCCCACTTCCAGCGCACCCGTTTCGGGTGGTGCCGTCGCTGGATCGTGCGGTGGACGTTCAAGTCACTCGCATTTGCAAATATGACAACGCCGAGAAGGTCGAAGTGGTGGTGTTGAACAAATCGTCCACCGACATGTCGGATGTCGAGCTAACCATCGGCCCGCCTGACTCCGTTCGCGCCGGTCCACTTCGACGACGAGAGCCACGGTTGCGGTCCAAACAGGAGATTCGCTTTGACTTGGTCGTGGCCTGCGAGACGATCGAATTCACACTGGCCGCCACCATTGATGGTGAGCGGGTCGAGAGCAAACGAAGTCTGGCGATGCCGTCCCGTGAACAAACCCATGCGGACACACCGGCTGCGTTCGTCTTTCTCGAACCCCGCGCTTTGACGACCGATCGCATCACCCTGGTTCCGGAAGGCACGTCCGCCGAGGTGACCGGGACCGGCGGGGTGTTCGCCGTTCGCGGTGGCAAATCTCGATACGTGTTGACGGTGTTTCCGTCCCACCCACAGGCGACGAGCGTGCGCTTGTACTCCGCTGCCGGTCAGGTGGAAGTGGAACCGATCACGAAGCCGGGCCACCAGTGGGCGTTTTTAATCACGATCGTTGAGAACCCGATGCTCAC
>JAYSXU010000881.1:0-7441 GCA_043716965.1 Fimbriiglobus sp. | reverse complement strand
ACCCATGCACTTGACACGCTCGTCACGTTCAATTGCTGTATTGGCGTTGATTGCACTCCTCGGCGCGGCAGGTTGGTACGTCCTCGTTCCCAACGGCGGACCGCACCCCGACGGGATCGGCTCCCCGCCCGCAACCAGCCCCCCGGCGCCTGACCCTCGGGAAACGTTCGCCACGCCGTTTCGGAACGTCCGACCCGGCATCAAGTACACCGGCGACGCGGCGTGTGCGGACTGTCACCACGAAATCGACCACTCCTATCACCAGCACCCGATGGGTCGGTCCGCGGCGCTGATCGGTCCGAACGATACGAACGAGAAGTTCGACGCTGCGGCCAACAACCCGGCGGTCTCGCAAGGGTTCGAGTTGCGGGTCGAACCCGAACACGGCTTTCGCCACGTTATGTCCCTCATGGGGTCGCCGACGGTCCCCAGCTATACCACGGTTCCGGTACTCACCATCGGCTCGGGTGCGCGAGGCCGCTCCTACCTGTCGGTGGAATCGGGCGCGGTGTGGCAGTCGCCGATCAGTTGGTTCTCCCAAACCGGCGGCAAATGGGACGTCTCGCCGGGGTTTGAACTGCCCGGCGGAACCCGTCGGGAAATCGACGCGAAATGCCTCTTCTGTCACGTCAACCAAGTGGACCCGGTCCCGCAGTCGATCAACCGCTACCGGGAACCGCTCGTGACCGGGCAGGCCGCGATCGGGTGCGAGCGCTGCCACGGTCCGGGCGAACTCCACGTCACGGAGCGGTCGAAGGCCGTGCCGGTCACAAAACCCGATTACTCGATCGTGAACCCGAGCCACCTACCCGCCGACTTGAAAATGGCGGTTTGCCAGCAATGCCACTTGCAGGGGGTGAACTCCGTGCTTCAACCGGACCGGACGTGGTTCGACTTTCGACCGGGGATGCCGCTCGAACTCTTCTTTACGGTGTTCGTGCGGCAACCCGACGGGGCCGACTTGCGGCGGTCCGTCGGCCAGTTTGAACAGATGGCCGCGAGCAAGTGTTTCACCAGCAGCCCGGACAAGATGGACTGCACGACTTGTCACGACCCGCACGCGAAGCCCAAGTCGGAAAACGTGGCGGCGTTCTTTGACAAGAAGTGCCTGAAATGCCATACCGTATCGAGTTGCATCGCGCCGCGACCCGAACGGGTTGCCACGGGCGATAGCTGCGTCCGGTGTCACATGCCGAAAGCGCCGAGTACGAACATTACACACACCGCAGTTACCGACCACACGATTCCACGAAACCCGACCGCGAAGAAGAAATTTGCGGATCGAGTCGCCCGAGACGTTGACACGCCGATCTATCCGTTCTCACTGGCCTCGTCGCACCTGTCAGCCGCAGAACTGAATCGAAACCTGGCGATCGCACTCTCGCGGGTCGCTTACGACCCCCCGCCGCTAATGGACTTCAATTTCCCGTCGTCTGGAAAGAAGCCGAGACGCGATTAACCGAGGCGAAACGACAAAGCCCTTCCGACCCCGTGCTATACCACGAAGCCGCGATGCTGAAGATGGCGGCGGTGACCGTCAAACGGGCTGACCGACTGGCGGCGGTTCAATCGCTCGCCGTCGCGGCGTCGATGCGTCCGGATTCGGACACCTTTTTGGCGGCCCTGGCGGATCACGCCGCGATGGCGGGGGATTTCACCACGGCGATCGACGCGCTGACCCGCTTGATCGCGCTCAGTCCGTCGTCGGTTCGGCTCCGGTTGGCACGAGGCTACTGCCTGATGCAACAGCCTGCCTGGGCCGCTGCGGAGGCCGACTACCGCGCCGCACTTGCGATTCAACCGATCGACCCGGTCGCATGGGATTTTCTCGCCAAGTGCTGCGAAATGCAGGGGAACGAATCGGGAATGCGGACTGCGCTCGAAACTAGCAAAGCGATCAAGGCGAAGTTGCGGTAGGGCCGACCAACGTGTCACGGGTAGCGGCCCAGCGGTCGGCACACGGTGAGAATCGCGGCCTGGGGCAAGTGAATGAACGCGCCGCGAACCTGTCGGCAGGATGCCGCTCAAAATGGGAAAAACCGACCGCCGGTTTGGCCCGCAAAACCCAGCTCGGAGACCGATCCGAAATGCGGAACGGGGACGAAGCGATAGTTTATCCGTCGGCGTGGTTCGGTTGGAAAGCGTACAGGTAGCCCGCAGCACTCTCGGCGTGGGCGGCGGCGGTGAAGATCGCCTTACTGTCGTTCTTCAGCACCTTCAGCCATAAGTCCAAGTACACAGCTTGGCCGGCATGACTTTTGGGGTCAGCCCCAACCCGGCGGCGATGAACGCTGAACCGAGTTCCGCCGCGTCGGCCCGGAAGAAACTTATCGGTCGAATCGCACAACCCGGCGGCGATGAACGCTGAACCGAGTTCCGCCACTAACTCTTCGACGGCGTACCCGTCGTCACCGAACCGCTTCGAGTTGAATTGACGGTTGACCCGCTTCTCGGGGTTCGTCCAGTGGATCTAGAGCATTTTCAGTTTCTCCCTTGCGCTGAGGTGATGTGTCTGCAAAACTTCTGCGATCCCACCCACGGGAGCGTTCCGATGGCCGCGTTCTCGCCGATTGCCACGCCGGACGGACCTACGTTGCCATCGCGCGAAAGGACACGACCTCCGCCGCGTGGGTCCGCGTGTTCCACACGCGGTTCCACGAGACCGGCGAAATCGCCGCCCGCAGCCACGCCACCAACCGGACGCCCTTCCACGCCCGGCCCGAAGCCGCGCTCCGGGCCGCCGTCACCGAGAAACCGGACCCTCGAAGACCTTCGGGGCCGTCTGTACAAAATCGTGCTGGAAGGCGACGCCCCCGGATTCCAGGCCGTCGCCGACCAACTGCTCGAAGGCAAGTGGGTCTCCAGCCGCGTTCACGCCGCCAGCATCACCGCGATCACCGTCGAGGTGGTGCCTGCCACGGCGAAGAAGTGAATACGCAACCGCCGGATCGTTCGGATTTGACCCTCGTACCTTTCGCCGGTCGCTAACGGCGGGTTAACCTTTCTGTGGCACACTCGGGGCCGATCAACCACCCGGCCCGCGCATGTCCTCCGACGACCAAAAGGCGCTCGTTGCCCACATCGTCGCCGACCCCGACGACGACCTGCCGCGCCTGGTCTACGCCGACTGGCACCGGATGAACACGGCGACGGCGACCGCGCCGAGTTCATCCGGTGCCAGATCGAGTCCACATGTGAGGAAAAAAATTCGGGGCGCAGCGCAGTAGGCACGGCACTCTGGAACCGTGCTGAGGAGTTGCTGGGGGCGCACCGGGACAAGTGGGAACAGCCGCTGCGTGAGCTGGGGGTTGAGAAAGGAGACTTCTGCCGTGGCTTCCCTTGTCGCATCCGAATCTCCTATCAACAATTCCTTGCACAAGCCGAAAGCGCACTGGCCGTGGAACCCATCACCACAAGCGAGTAGAAACACGAATAGACGGTCCGGGATCGAACGAGCGCGAACGGTAGCGCCCGCCGCCCCGTCACAGGCGGTAGTCCTCGGTCGCGGGGTCGAGGAGCCGGTTCCACGGCGGCGCGTAGGCGAACCCCAGGACCGATGCCAGCAACCTGGCGCGGGTCGTTAGGTCGGCGATCGCCGCCTTGCTGCCGCTGCCTACCTTCAGGCGATGGACTTGCGTGCCGATCCATTCGAGTTCTTTGCCGAGGGGTATGACGGTCGATTCCACCACCCGGTCGTGGAGCGTGTCGGCGGGGTCGAGCAACTCCCAGACCGGCTTCGCCGGGCAGCCGTGCCGCAGCCCGGTCGCCAGTTCGGAGCCGGTCGCGGCCTTCCAACCCACGCAGGAAAACGTCAGCCCGATGGTCAAGGCCGGGACGTGGCGGGCCTGGATGACCGCAGTGCGGTCGTTGCAGGCGGTCGCGGCCCGCTCCGCGCCCCACGAGTGCTTGGCCCGGATCTTGGCGACGCACCCCTCGACGAAGCGGCGGTGTGCGGCGACGAACGCAGTCGTGTCAAACAATTGGCCGTACCCGGCGGTCTCCCATTCGAGGTGCTGCCGGTCTGGTTGCCATGAGTTGATGGATCTCGGACCACGTGGTTTTTTCGGTGGCGACGTTTTCGGCCCGTCACAAAGCTTGATCTGATTCTTGCCGGGTTGGACGTACCAGGAATTGCGGGCGGTGCGAAAGAATAGTTTCGGCGCATGGCTCGTAGCAGAGTCCCCCCATTTAGTATGCGGGCGAAGGTTT
Source organism: Fimbriiglobus sp. (assembly GCA_043716965.1). GTDB lineage: Bacteria > Planctomycetota > Planctomycetia > Gemmatales > Gemmataceae > Fimbriiglobus. Next base: position 3,232 of record JAYSXU010000881.1, on the reverse strand, counting down.
ACCTCTCTGCCGCACGCGGGCAGGGTTGTCGAAAGTCATTACGCCCGATAGGAGTCGAACCTATAACCTATGGTTCCGAAGACCATTGCTCTATCCAGTTGAGCTACGGGCGCGGCGTTCTTGCCACTGGCAATCTAGTGGATAGTTGTCCGTGGCTCAAGGGGAATCGGGGCGAAGTGGGTGTCCAGCAGTGTTGCCTTGCTGTGAATCCGCGACTTCACATTCTGGTCACTTAATTGATTGACCGGGCCTTTCCTGTCCGATTAGACTGGTACACAGTCGAATTTCAAACTTTGGTTTCCTTTCCCTCGTTTTGCTGGGAGTTGCTGTTATGTCTCCGTTCAATCGTCGAGAATTTCTCGAACGGTCCGCGATCCTCACCGCCGGTATCGCCGCTGGGGTGGGTCGCTGTTCCACACACGCGGCGGAAGAAGTCGTTGCGAAAAAGGGCGGCGCCAACGATCGGCTCCGCGTGGCGGTTGTGGGTCTTCATGGTCGCGGGATGAGCCACGTGGGCGGGTTCCTCGGCAAGAACAATTGCGAAATCACCACGATTTGCGATTGTGATGAAGCCGTGACCACGAAGGCGATGGAAACCATCACCAAAGGGCAGGGCGAAGCGCCGAAGTACGTGAAGGACTTCCGCAAGCTGCTCGACGATAAGTCCATTGATGTCATTTCGATTGCCACACCGAACCACTGGCACGCATTGATGGCGGTGTGGGCGATGCGGGCCGGGAAGCACGTCTATGTGGAAAAGCCGGCCACGCACAACGTCCATGAAGGCGCCTTGATGATTCAGGCCGCCCGGAAGTACAACCGCATCTGCCAAGTCGGGACGCAAAGCCGCAGCACCAAAGGAATGCGGGACTCGATGGAGTACATCCACGGTGGCAAGATCGGCGAAGTTTCGCTGGCGTATGGCACTTGTTACAAACCGCGCAAGAGCATCGGCAGAGTCGAAACGGCGACAACTCCACCGAAGTCCATCGACTACGACCTCTGGTGCGGGCCGGCGCCGAAGCTTGCGGTGCAACGGAAGAGCCTTCACTACGATTGGCACTGGATCTGGGCGTATGGCAACGGCGACTTCGGCAACCAAGGGGTTCACGAAGCCGACAAGGCGCGCTGGGGTCTGAACATTCCCGGCTTGCCCAAGTCCGTGGTCACGGTGGGCGGTCGGTTCGGTTACGTCGATGACGGCGAAACCCCGAACACTGAACTCGCGCTCTACGACTTCGGCACCGCCCACATGATTTTTGAAGTGCGTGGGCTTGAGACGAAAGACTACAAGGGTGCCAAAGTTGGCAACATTTGGTTCGGTGAGAAGGGTTATGTTGTGTGCCCGAGTTACAGTAGCGGCACCGCGTTCGACAACGACGGCAACAAGGTGGCCTCGTTCAGTGGTGGCGGGGACGATTCGCACTTCGCCAACTTCGTGAAGGCGGTTCGCAGCGGCAAGCACACCGATCTGAACGCGGACATCAGCGAAGGCCACCTCTCGGCAGCCCTGTGTCACTTGGCCAACATCAGCTACCGGCTTGGTAGATTAATGCCACTGGATGGGGACGTGAACGGCATCACGGATTGTAAAGAAGCGGTTGCGGCATTCGACCGCATGAAAACACACCTCAAGGATAACAAAGTCGATGTGTCGAAGGCGATCGGTCGTGTCGGGCCGAAGCTGATGATCGACGCCAAGACCGAGAAGTTCACCGGCGGCACGGACGACTTGGCGAAGGCCAACAGCATGTTGTTCCGGGAATACCGCAAAGGCTTCGATATCAGCGAAGCGATGTAACGACGAAAGCTTATGCACCTAGGACGGGTGCCAAACTTCAACCGCGTCAGCGCATCGACACGTCAGCCACCTGCGACCCCTACCGGGGTCGTTGAGAATGGGGTGATCGGTTCCTGGGGTGTCGCTTCGCTCAACCCCAGGCTGATCGCTGGAATCCCTTCGGGATAGCAAACTAAGGCAAGTCAAAACATCCCGGAGGGATGTCAGTCATAACTAAGGCAAGTCAAAACATCCCGGAGGGATGTCAGCGATTAGCCTGGGGTTGATCGAAGCAACACCCCAGGTATTGGGTTCCCGCCCGAATCAACGCATCCTGAAGGGATGCCAGCGATTAGTCTCTGGCCCAGCCAGCGACACTCCGGGTACTTCTTTCCAATTAGCCCAGGCCACCGCTTAGGCGCCCTTTGGTTGCCTCAACAACTTTGGGCCGTGAATTGATCGTGCTTGCCGAAGTGATGATCCCGTCTATGCCGGGATTGCAGCCGGATCAGTAAACTCCCCCGATCTTATCTGCTTGGAATAGATTACGCACAGCGCCAAATGCGCTATGCTCACTCATGTCTCAGGTCCACCGATTGTTTGAAGACGGGAATCGGCACCAAACGACACTCGCAACGGGTTGGCAGTGGTTTAGCTATTCTGGTCGAAACTCTCCAATTCAGTCACGGACAGGCTGTGTATTCGCGGGTCGGTGTCAACGGTGTCGAACCGGCGACGCAGGTCGGAGCGCGTTGGATCTTGCAGCGAGTTGCAGGAAGTGAAAAATGTCTCAAGACGAGTGGCAATGCGATGTCAGTAATCGTGAAATCGAGAAGTCGCGCGGGTGAAACGCTCGACCTTGAGCGGAACAGTACCAGGAAGGGCAGAACTCGTGGGCCGGGTGGCCGTGCGAGTGGTTCGATGGTCATCCTCCGCTGAACCCACGCCACGGACCGGAGTTCGGGCTTTTCACGCGGAACGGGCACGGGATTTCTTTTACCCGCCGGCGCGCACTCGACGATACATCAAGCGTAGAATGCGATGCGTCGGGTGGACAAGTGAACCCTGACATAACCGACGAAGACCGCAGTGGGTGTCTGACAAAGCTGAGAAGTGGTGCGAATCCCACGACGGTGTGTCTTGATCGGCGACTGATGACTGCGTAAGGCCCCGTAAAGGATCACGGGACAATCAACCGCCTGCCTGCCCAGGAGTGCGGTTGATTCCGAATGCCTGCCCCTTGTAAACTGGCTTCTGACTGTTGGGTCGGGACTGACTACCACCAACTGGCAGGGGAGACGACGGACAATGCACGAGCCTTCCCCTCATCGTTGGCACGCTTGGCGGCACACTTGGTCCGCCGACGGCGATGATGACATGAACACCCTAGACGCACTGCGAAACCGGATGGCGTTGCCGCTTCAATTCGCAAACCTTCCGAACGGCGTGCCG